>JAIPJH010000046.1 GCA_021734245.1 Candidatus Cloacimonadota bacterium
CAGAGATCCCGTCCGCAGTTGTGCCGATGTAATTTCCCTGGATTAGATTATTATTGGTATTGGTTTGGCGAATGGCTACACCGCAGGAATTGTTACCGGAGATCACATTGCCGGAGCCGGAAACCGTTCCGCCAATGGTATTTGATTGTGCACCTCCAAACAGAACCACTCCATAAAAGGTATTCCCCAGATCAGCCGTTCCGTTTAAATCGGTTCCGATATAATTTCCTTCTACCTCGTTTTGCGTAGATCCCGTGATCATTACACCGGAATGGTTGTTGGCTGAAATAATGTTACGCGCAGCAGTAGATGTGCCGCCAATTACATTGCTATTAGCACCGCCGGCAATATAAACACCGGCATTGCCATTAGCAAGTGCAGAAGTTCCATTTTTATCGGTTCCGATAAAATTTCCCAGAATTGTGTTATTGTCTGCTCCCAGCAGATATACTCCATCGCCTGTATTGCCGGAGATAAGGTTGCCTGCACCTGTTTCAGTACCGCCTATCGTATTATTTGGTTCAGTAACAATGATACCATCATTACCATTTGGCAGTGCAGTAGTTCCGTTTTTATCTGTGCCAATATAATTGCCTTTAACTATGGTGTTTTGTCCGCCAATATAGATTCCGTAGTTTGTGTTGCCTGAAATGATATTCCGCTCCACCTCGGTTGATCCTCCAATGACATTATGGTAATAAGAGTTGATGTAAATTCCTCTTTGATTATTCGGTGCTGCTGTAAGGCCATCCGGTGCAACACCAAGGTAATTGCCGATGATCGTGTTGTAGCTCGACCGCAGTTCGATACCGGTATAGCTGTTGGTAATTACATTGCGCATTCCTGCACCAGTACCACCTATGATATTGTTATTGGCGGAGTTGAAAGTAAGAATGGCTTTGCATTGATCTGCTGCAAAATTGGTGATGTGTAACCCTCTGATCTCACAATAAGAAGCGCCGCTCAAATAAATTCCAACCGCTGTGTTTAAAAGATCAGTTCCATCAATGACAATCCCCGGCGCACCATCGGGCCAGAGGCCCTGCCATTGCGAGCTGGCATCAATAATGGTGTAATCTCTTGTTATACTTGGCAATGCCGTTACCAAAGTAATGGTGCCGGTTACATTGAAATCAATCGTATGAGGCCCGACTGTGGCATTTACCTGCTCAATAGCCCAGCGCAGGGAGCCGTCGCCGCTGTCGTTCAGATTCGTTACCGTGTAGCTATTTGCCCAAACTGCAGATACTGCTAAAATAAATAAACATGTGATCATGAAATTTTTCATTTTTCCTCCATTTTTTGGTTAAATTCTTGTCTTCTCAATTTGATTTTTCTGATAGCCTTCTCATCTTCAAATCTGCTCTTACGGGTTATATTCTTGATTCTGCCGTTGCCGTAGGTAACCGTGAAGCCATAAATGAAGCTTCCATCCCGCTTGTGTAATTTGTAAATCTCGCTAACTTGAGAGATTTGATTTCTACTCATAAACACTCCTAGTGGTAAAAATCTGCACAATCGATGCCAAAACCACAGATTTAAATTTTTCAATAATTCCTAAACTGTAATATAACAAGAGCTTAGCTTATATTTAACAATATTCCCTGTAACACGAACATTATCAAACTTGACAAAATCTTGCAGAATCGCAATTTGAAAATGCAATCGTAGCAGAATTGCAAGGGAGGATGAATGACCGCTATGAAGAGTTTGCAGGCAAGCCTGAAAAAAGTCGGGAAACTGGATAAATTACCGATTTATGCTGAGATCATTAATTTGCGATATCAAGATCGGGATTGGGATTTTATCTCAGATTTCAGGGCTGCAATCCAGATATTTGAAGAATATCTTAAGTTTGATAAAAAACCCCAGGAAGATAGCTGCGAAGCAATGCAAAAGATATTCAATCTGGTGCTGCAGGCAACTCGTCAATTTGCGCGCGGAAAAGATTTTGCAGAAATCTCTGCTGCTTTTAACCGACTGCAGCAATATTTTAAGCAGGCTGACCTACTGGCACAGATCTACGAAAATCTCGGGTACCTTTTTGATCAGCAGCAGGAAACAGAGAAGGCTGTTAGCCTGATCAAAAAGAGTATCTCTCTGGCAGAAGCTTCCGGCAGAACGGACATTCTGGTGGGAAGATATTCCAATCTCGGTTATATCCATGAAAAGCTGGATCAGTTCAGCCAGGCGCAAAAATGTTATGAGCAGCAGTTGAACTTCGGTCTGGAAAATCATCTGGATGAAGCTGTTTTTATGGCATATTGCGGTTTTGGACGCCTCAATATCGGTTCGGGAAATTTTCCGGCAGCCGTCAATTACCTGTTGGAAGCTCTCAAGTATTATGCGGATGAATCTGCCAGCAGTGTGATGGCCGTCTATCTGAATCTGGGAACTGCCTACGGTCGTATGTCCCAATATCAGGAAAGCCTCAAATATCTCAGTAAATACATAACGGATGAGATACGCGCTCAAAGTCCGGAAATGTATATTTCTTTCCTGGTAAATGCTGCTAATTGTTATGCCGCAATGGAAAATTTTAAAAAGGCGGAAGCAAGCTGGCAGTTAGCGCTGTCGCTGGCCAAGCAGCACAATGATACTGAGCTTTATACCTCCATTTTATTGAATTATGGTTTGATAGAATTGGATCGCGAAAACTGGCAGCAGGCAGAGATCAGACTGCAGGAATGTCTTGATTTTGTGGATCTTAATTTTGTTCAGAAAATATTGGCTACTCAGGGAATGGGAATTGCCTGTTATCAGCTCGGTGAACGTGATAAAGCCAAAAAATACCTGCAGGAAGTGATTTCCGAAGTTGCCGATCAAAAGCGCAAACTCGGTATCATCAAAGGTTTCAGCACATTGATCAGAATCTACGAAGAAGAAGGAGATTATAAAAATGCCTTCTACTATCAGAAGAAATTCAGTGAATTTGAACGGGAACTTTTTGAAGTAAAGTATAAACTGGAACTGGAAGAGATCAAAAAGAGAGAAGAAATGAAACGTAAAAAATCTTCTTCTTCTTTCCATTATCGACATAATTCACTAGTTTCTCAGGAACTTTCCAACCGCATCAAAACCCCTTTGATAGGTGTGAGTTCAGCGCTTAGAAAAGTTGTTGATCTGGCTTTAATTGCAGCCAGACAGGAAAATGAACCGGTCTTGATAACGGGAGAATCCGGCACTGGCAAGGAGATAATTTCCCGCCTGATCCACTTTGCCAGTACCCGCAAAGATAATCCCTTTGTTGTAGTAAATTCTGCAGCCATCACCGAAACTCTGGCTGAAAGTCTTTTCTTTGGCAGCGAAAAGGGAGCTTTTACCGGAGCTGACAGAAGAAAGATCGGTTATATTGAAGCAGCTCAAAATGGCTCATTATTTCTGGATGAGATCGGCGATCTGCCCCTGAGCCTGCAAGCCAAATTTCTGCGCGTGATCGAACAAAAAGTTATTCAGCGACTGGGCAGCACCAGAGAACACAAAATCGATTTTCGACTGATCTCGGCTACGAACAAAGACATCAACTTTTTAGCTCAAAAAAATCTGTTCCGTTTTGATCTGCTCAATCGCATCAATACTCTGGAAATTCACATTCCTCCCCTGCGAAAAAGACTGGATGATATTCCCTTTCTGATCGATTATTTTATCTCTGAGTTGTGCTATCAAGCCGGTCGGGAAAAACCGCTGCTGACCAAAGAAGCTTTGCAGGTTTTTCTGGAATATCCCTATCCGGGCAATGTGCGCGAACTAAAGAATATTATTCGCCGTTCGCTGCTTATGAATACAAGACCAGTTGTAGAAGCTGAAGACATTATTTTACCTGATCCTGATAACAGGAAAATTTCCAGTGTTGTTGATCTTGAGGGAAATTTGCATCTGGCACAGGCTGAAGAGCGCCTGATAAGACTTGCCCTGCAGAAATGTGATAATGTGCAGGTAAAAGCTGCCAAACTGCTGGGAATTTCACCTTTTTCTCTCAGCCGAAAATTGAAGAAAATGGCGGAGTGAAGCACAACTGACCAAGTCAGATTTTTTTTGGGTTCGCAAAGCTCTGATTTGAGAGATTCCTCATACTTGTGCCAGCGTAGTTTCTCATAACCGTAAGGGCAACCTTCGAGAATAACTCTGAATGTTGGAAAAATCCACCAGAATAACTATAAAATTATTTTTCTAGCACTATTGGCTGGTAACTTCAGTATCAGCTGTAATGCGGAAAAATTTTTGATCTCCCATTGCTGCGTTAGAAGTCCAGCTTTCGCCAACCAAAGTTCCCTCTCCTGTTATCTCCACAAAAGTTCCGTCCGGGGTATCGCAGGCATAAATGTGATAGCTGCTGGCATTTGTAATTTCATCCCAGTTCAATACTACGATACCGGTTGCTCCGATGTTTATTGTCAGATTTTCGGGAACGGCAATTGTAGGTCCTGTAACAAGAACATTATCAATATTCCATCCGGAATACTGATTTGAGCCATCTGAGGCGAGTCTCCAGCGGATTTGAATAATGTTTCCCGCCGCCTGTGCAGAAATGTCGAAACTAACTTCCGTCCAGGCACTTTCCTGAACATAAAGAGGATGATTCAGGGTAACCCAGTTTGTGCCGTCAGATGTAATATCCAGATAAACTTCATCATAGGAATTTTCCACGTTCAAATAGCGCCAGAAACTAAATAAAACATCCGTCTGAGAAGTACAATCTATTTGGGGTGATAACAAGTAAGAAGTTTCGCTGGCATTATAAAATCCATCACCAGTCAGATCATTACCGGCACATTTCATTCCACTGTAAGCCGTTGCCGGATCGGGAATTCCGGAATCTAACACCTCTGTTTTCTGGTGATTCATGTTCTCAGGATCAGATTCTAAAGTTTGATCGTTATCCTCCGCTCCTCCTGGAATATCTATTTCCCAGGAACTGTTTGTACCACCCATTAACCAGCTTGAAACATCACCTTCAAAACCTTCCGAAAATGGCACACTGAAGATTGTGGCTTGCGTAGTAAAATCCCATACATCTCCGCTTGTGGAAATTCCTGTATCATTGTTGTAAGCAATAACCTGCCACTCATAATCAGTTAAAGCTTCCAGGTCGGAATAGGCATAGCTACCGCTTGTTCCTGCTGTAGCAGATGATGCTACTTGGCTCATGTTGCCGGCTTCTCCAAACCAGAGATCATAAGTATCTGTATCGCTGCCGAAATCCCAGGTCAGATTTCCAGATTGAGCAATAGAACCGGCACCATTGGCCGGATTGGGATTTTCCGGCACACCCGGAGCTCCGGCAGGTGTGTAATGAAGCCTGATAACAAGAGCATAATCGGACATTGCACCGGAATAAGCAGGATAAGAGTCATAGGCATTTCGGTATAACGATCTGTCCTCTTGATAAGTATAACGAAAACGCGGATCACCAGCTTGAAGCGTTCCATCACGATTCTGATAAAAGATGATCAGATTATCCGTGCCATTATAGTCAAAAGGAAAATCGAGAGTAATATCATGCCAGCCGCCGCCATTCCAGTTCAAACCCCAATCATAAACCTGTGTGTAACTTGAGGCGTCTTCATAGGCAGTTGAAGTAAAATAGTCATCCGTTGTATGCTTCATATAAATCTGCTGGTTCGAAGTGTAGTAATTTGAAGGCGGCATCGCTTCATAAACGAAATATGATATTTTTGTGATCTGGATGGGACCTCCAATTTCCGACTGCAGATAGATCACTCTCGACCAGCCATAATCATAAGATCCGTCAAAAGGAACATCATTGGTAGTCGAAGACATTCCGGGAGCGGGATTTCCGATTTGAATGTAATCTGCAAATACTGAACCGGCAGTGAATAAAAGTACAAGCAAAATTAAAATTGTCTTTTGCATTATTCCTCCTTTTTTCTATTCTACTGCACTTGCCATTCCAGATGTCGTCCTGTTCTCAATAAAATTTCATAACTCATTTATTATTTTATAGTTAGGCACTTCACATAAAAAACATGAAATGTGAAAAAGAATTATCCCCGGCCTTCTATAGCAAAACTGCAAGAGAAAAATGCAACTGGTTGCAAAATCGCAAGGAGGAAAAAGGGAGGTAAATTCGTCAGAGTAACGATAAATGATTAACCTTCTCAATGGTCGAATAAAATGAGACCTTGTGAATGGTTAACAACTTCAACATCTTTCTGAAACATTCTCTCGCAAAATCTTCCTTGTTGGTTTCGGAAAGTTGATGCATGAAACCTTTCCGACAGCTTCTCTACGAATCTGCGAAAGAAGCTGTCGGAAAGGGATGCAGAACCATTGCGGAGGTCTAACTAGCATCCGCAAGGTTTCGAGGTTGGTTTCTTCGTCTCGATTGAACTTATTGTTTTTACTGATCGTCCACGATCAAATTTTATCAGAAATGACCCAAAACAGAGTTTGGGTTAAAAAAAATCCAATTTACTTTCAAATGAAAATCAATAATAAAGAAAATTTTTTAAATTTGACTATCACCTCGGAAAACCCCGACGCAAGCGTCGAGGAATTCTATTGATTAAAAAATTTCCTGATTTATTAACCTCCCTATTTTTTAGTTCTGCTCCATTTCAGCTGGTCAGTGTTAGTTTTACAATAAAAAAATAAACTATCTAATTTATGTTTTTATTTTGACAGTTTCTGCTAAATTTTTCAGATTTATCTCGTAAGAGAGTTATAAAAGAAATCGTTGTTGCAAGAGAAATTTGCAGAGGAGAATTGCCAATGACAGGGAAAAATGAATCCAATAAAGTTGAACTCTTTCTGTTGTGTTTTTTTATCATAATAATCCTGCCTCTTTTGTATCTGCGCCGCACCATCGATCCGGTAATGACGATCAGAATGTTTTTTCTCACATTCGTGTTGTTTTTCATTAATCTGGTCATACTTTTCAGATTTAAGATTTATAAAGCTTCCTTTCCGGTTTTTCGGCAACTTATCTACCTTGCTTTTTGGGGGTATCTGCTGTTTTCCGGTCTTTCTCTGCTAAAGGCAACAAATCTGCCGGAAGCTCTTTTTGATCTCAGCAAAGTCGTGCTGTTCTTCATCCTGCTTATTTTTGCCACTTTGATAATTGATCTTAATAAAAACAATATCCCGATCGTCTGCAAAGCTATCAGCATCAGTGCTATCATTATTGCCAGTGTCGGTTTAATCCAGTATTTTTTTAACGGACTTTATTTCATTCCCGGTGCGAATGTTGTTTATTCCACTTTTACCAACCGCAATCTTTTCGCCTCCATACTCTTTTTGTCTCTGCCTTTCAGTTTGTGGTGTTTTTATGTTCTTCCCAAAAGATGGTCAATCTTAAGCCTGATCTCCATCTGTTTTTCCTTTTTCATTTTCACAGTTGTAAAAACCCGTTCTGTCTGGATGGCAAATTTCTTTTCGTTCCTGGTGATTTTATTGCTCATCTTTTTTAGTAAAAGATCTGAGCTGCTCAAGAAATTCATCTTTCACCGAAAAACATTTCTACTGATTTTACTTGTGGTCACAATTATCGGTATTGCCATATTATTGCCACCTCCATCAGAAATCAGGCAATCTCAAATTGGCAGAAAAAGCATGTCTTCTACCAGCAGTTTGGATGTTCGCCTGAAAGCCTGGAAAAAGACGATTCCCATGATTCGAGAACATCCCTGGCTGGGTGTGGGAATTGGCAACTGGAAAATAATGCTGCCCAAATACGGCGTGGCTGGCATGAGAAGCGAGCAGGGTAAGTATCAGTATCTGCGCCCGCATAATGATTTTCTGTGGGTTTGGGCAGAATTGGGCATTCCGGGAATTTTATTCTATGTTTCTATTTTTGCAATTTTCATAATCTACGTTCTGAGGATCATTTTTAGAAGTACAGACAAAAACGACATCCTGCTTGCTCTCTTTCTGCTGTTTGGAATCTGCGGCTACCTTATTATATCATCTTTCAGTTTTCCCAAAGAACGCATCTTTCATTCTGTAGTTTTGATGTTGATGATAGCAATTACTTCCATTATTTATAACAAGTTGCATCCTGTTCGTGCCAGGCGGACCTTCCTGCCTGGAATTCCCACCATGATTGTAAACTTATTACTTCTTTTTATTCTGCTGATCTACTGCTATTTTCGCTTAAAATCGGAAATTCATCTCTATTTCAGTATGCAGGCCAGAAGAGTCATGAATCATCGTGTGCAGTTAACTGCTCTTTCCGAGATTGATCCGCGCCTGTATAATATGTCACCAACCGGTATTCCCATTCACTGGTTTCGTGGAATTGCTTTTTATGAAATAAATCAGATTGATCTGGCATATCAGGATTTTAGAAAAGCTTATCAAAATCATCCTCATCATATTTATATTATAAATAATTTAGCTTCCTGCTATGAAATTATGGATGATCATGAAAAAGCTATTGAGTTTTATAACAGGGTTCTCAGCATCTCACCAAATTTTGAAGAATCCCTGATCAATTTGAGTGCGGTTTATTATAATATGCAGAATTATGAGAAAGCCTATGAAACGATCCAGCGTTGCAGCGCAGAAACCGAAGATGACAGATACAAATTTTACAAGGAACAAATAGAGAGAAAAATTAAATCTGAAAATTAGAAATTAATTGACAGTAATTCTTTAAGAATAAGAAATTTACCAGTCGGCTAAGGAGAGTGTAGTGATTGTATTTTATGCATTCTGGCAGACATTCTCGACGAAAATTTTGTGCGAAATAATTATTGACCTGAAACAAAGGAGCGTTCTATGAAAAAAAATCTTGTTTTTTTATTGTTTACTTTTTTACTATTTCAAATTTGTTTTGGAAATCCGCCTCCCGTTAATAATCCGGATAGATTGGGCGTCAGCATGATCGGTTCTTATGTAAGAGACTATGGAGATTACACAGAAGTTACAGGTACGTTTTATCCCAATGTACTCCCTTTAACTTGTACTGGCTATAATGTTCAGGGTTTTCTTCCTGAAAATGTAACTCTTACTTCTATCGAATCACTTTATTATTGGGGTGAGGATAGTTCTTATTGGCCCGCTTGTGAATTTGGATTAACATCTCCACATAGTTTCACCGCTACTTTTAATACCTCTTCTTATTATGCTGTAAACCCCGGTCAAGGCACCCTTGAAATTTGGGCAGATTACGATGATTATCATGCACAAATAGATGCCATGATTACTGTGACTGTACCGGGTATTGATTATTACTGGCCACAGGATCCAGCCAGCCCCGGTTCTACTATCAGCAGAGAGATTTACACCATGAATGTACCCGCTTCGGCAACCCTTCCCTGCCCTTATACCGATGAACCAGCTGTCGGTTTATTCAAAGATGGCGAGATGTTCAGTACAACTTCGTATTCCACTATGATGCCTGGATCTTCATATATTTTCCAGATGGATCTGCCTGAAACGATGGCAACGGGTGACTGGCTGTTGTATCTGCTCTATGATTATCAAGATTTCAGATACCGACTCTGTAAAGAATTTCCAATCGTAGATGATCTGGGCTATCCTTCGCCAGCTGCCTTGATAGCTCCCACAGATGGCTCAGTAGTTCCACCGGGCAATGTTGAGTTTGAGTGGGGATATAGCGGACCTGTTACGCCAACCGGCTATGAATTGTGGTATGGCAATGGTAGTTTCACACAAACTCACGATATTCCATGGGGAACTGATACATACACAGAATCATTCACTCAAACGGCACAATCTTATAACTGGTATGTAAATCCCTATACTGAAAACGGTACTTTCACCAGAACTTATCCGCAGGAAGATCCGCAAGTTTGGGGTTTTTCCACCTGGAATCCTGCACCGCCACCAGCAGATCCTATCGATCCAAGCGGCGGCTCAGCTTCCTTCAATGGCGGTGCAACCGGTTCAGGGACAGGTTCCACAGTCACAATTACACCCGGCAGCATTCCACCCACCCTGCCTATCAATATTTCTCAAACCGATCCCGCCAGTTTAGGCGTTCCCTACCCGGATAATGCTCTGGATATTGCTTTTACAATCGAAACTGATGGTTCCATTGCAACTCCGCTCACGATTAGAATTGAGTGGGATTATCCCGTGCCGACACCTCCTACCAGCGGTGCTCCAACTCTACTTGTTAATCATGGCGGTGGTTGGTACCATCATCTTGTAGATGCCTGGAATTTCGATTCTCCTTCTTACTGGATCGAATTTTCAACTGATCAGCTGTCAGACTGGGTGATCGGTGATGGAGATGATAATCCTCTGCCGGTAACCTTGTCTGCTTTCACCGGATTATGTTTTGAAGGCATTCCTCATCTGAATTGGACAACTCAATCCGAAACAGAAAATCTGGGCTGGAATATCTATCGCAGTCTTTCTCAAAACGGCTGGCAAGAAAATAACATCAGCCAGATCAATCCGGAAATGATTCCCGGACAGGGCACAACTGCGCAACTGACAAATTATACCTATCAGGATATTTATGATATTGTGGAAGATGAAACTTATTTCTATTGGCTGCAAAGCATAAGCATCAGCGGTGATGTGGAAATTTATGGACCGGTTTCAGTTCTGGTCGAGATTGAAGAAGAACCGATCGTTATTCCCGATCTACCGGAAACAACTTTCATTAATAACAATTATCCCAATCCTTTCAACCCGATCACAGTTATTGAATTTGGTATCAAAGAAGGAGAAACCGGTAATTTCACCATCTATAATCTGCGCGGTCAGAAGGTGCTGAATCAGAAGTTTGAGGAAGGCTATCACACCTATCACTGGAACGCGGAAAAGCAGGCATCGGGAATCTATTTCTATGTTCTGAAAACACCTTCCTACAATCAGGTAAAGCGAATGATTCTACTGAAGTAATTTAAACTTAAGAATATCAGATAAAACCTTCCGGACTGCAAAGTCTGGAAGGTTTTTCTACATCAAACCATAAGGATCGATATCGATCGACATTTTGATGCTGCTGCTCAGTCTGATGTTTTCTTTAAGGCGATTTACCACCTGCGAAATGATCTGCACCGAAGCCGCTTTGATGATGATGTGATAACGATAACTGTTTTGCAGCCGCACCATAGGAGCCTGCACGGGTCCCAGAATGCTCAGGTCGCTGCTGTCGTAATAACTTTTTATTTTATTTAACAGCGGATGAATCGTGGCCAGCTGCTCCCGCAGATATTGTTCTCTGGGATTGGTAAACAGGATGCGAGCCATGCGCTGGGCGGGAGGATATTTCAGAATCTGGCGCAGTTTCAATTCCTTGTCGGCAAATTTTTCAAAGTCCTGCTGCATAGCCAGCTGAATGGCAAAATGTTCGGGATTGTAGGTTTGAATGATAACTTCACCAAGTTTCTTTCCGCGACCGCTGCGACCGGCCACCTGAGTGAGAAGCTGAAAAGTTTTTTCAGCTGCCCGGAAATCCGGCACATTCAAGCTGATATCTGCCAGAACCACACCAACCAGAGTTACATTGGCAAAATCCAGTCCTTTGGCGATCATCTGCGTTCCCAAAAGAATATCCACATTACCGCTTCCCATGCGGTCATACATGCTGTCGTAGCTGTCGCGGCTGCGGGCTGAATCGGAATCCATGCGCAAAATGCGAGCCTGGGGAAAAAGTACCTGCAGCTGCTTTTCGATCTGCTGCGTGCCCGGCGCACCGAATTGGAACAGATAATTGCCGCAGTCCGGGCATTTGCGCGGCATATTGGTTTTCTGCCCGCAAAAATGACAGATCAGTTCCTGGTGATGACTGTGAAAATTCAGGCTGATATCGCAGTTGGAACAGGCAAATAATTTTCCACAGGAAATACACTGTACAAAAGAGGAATGTCCGCGCCGGTTCTGCAGCAGGATGACCTGTTCTTTGGCAGCAATTTTCTCTTCTATTTTATCCCGCAATTCCTGCGATATGAGAATTTTGGGATCTTTATGCTCGCACATATCGATGATCTGCACTTTAGGAAGTTCATATTCCAACGGTCTTTGTGTAAGTTTGAGAAGCAGGAATCTATTCAGCTCCACATTCTGCCAGCTTTCCAGGGAAGGTGTAGCACTTCCCAGAATAACTACACATTTGGATAGTCGCGCCCGTACGATCGCAATGTCACGTCCGTTGTATTTGGGAGTTTTGTCCTGCTTATAAGTGGTTTCGTGTTCTTCATCCACGATGATGATGCCGATATTATCCAGCGGTGCAAAAATAGCACTGCGCGCTCCGATCACGATCCTGCTTTTACCTGATTTTATCTTCTTCCACTGCTGCCAGCGCTGGCGTTCGTTCAAGTGGCTGTGCAGAATGGCGATATCCTGCCCGAAAGCATTGAAAAAGCGTTCCACCATCTGCGGAGTCAGGGAAATTTCCGGAACCAGCATCAAAGCAGTTTTATCTTCCTGCAGACATTGTTTTATGGCTTCGATGTAAACTTCAGTTTTGCCGCTACCGGTAATTCCAAATAACAGGAACGGCAGGAATTGATTTGAGGAAATTGCCTGGTTGATCTCAATTACTGCTGTTTTCTGTTCCCCGGTAAGAGTAATTTCTTTTTTCACTCTGGCGGCTTTGAATTGATATTCTTCATCCTGCAGTTCGCGCGGCTCGATACTGACCAGACCTTTTTTCTCCAGAGCTTTTAAAATTGAGCGCGTCACATCTTCCACGATCTCGCGCAGTAAAAATGGTTTTTTATATTTTGAGATGAGCTGCCAGGCAGCAGCCTGCTTATCAGTGAGATCTGGAATTTCCTGTACCTTGTTCTGGATGACAAAATTAGCTATCTTCTTCTTTATCTTGGCATCGAAAACCCGTTTAATCTCAACGATCCGCATATCTTCCAGTTTTTCCAGCCATTCATTGAAGCTGGTAGAAGGAATGGATAATTTTTTCTTCAGATCAGCAATATCCAGCCACTCTAATTCGCTCAGTTCATTTATGATCAATTCAGGATTGCCGTCACTTTCGGGAATGATCTTTTTAGAAAGCAGTTTCACCTGTTGCTGAATCTGCACATTAAAGGCAGACGGCAGCATGGCATTTAGTGCCATTCCCAGAGAACATTGATAATATCTGCTGATCCACTGGGCTAGCTTGAGCAGGTTTTCCGAGATCTTGGGTTTTTCATCTACCACTTCCAAAATGAATTTGTAATCCAGCTTGGTATCGATCTTCTGGGTTTCCTGCCAGACAACTCCGGTGTGATAAGAGTTTCCAAAGCTGACCAGAACGCGGCAGCCCCGCCTGATAGGCTGGTTGGAGCGATAGCTAAACAGCTTATCAAGACTTACCGGCAATGCAATATCATAGTATTTCATAAAAGTAATGACTTCCGAAAAATTATTGCGTAAAAAAAATTGAAACTCTGCGGCCTTCCCGCCGAAAGACCGCTCTTTATTTATTTATAAAATTTCATTCTGAAAGAATAGCCCACAGCTTCCTGCACTGTGATATCCCAGTTCAGAATGATCTCACGACATTTATTGATAAAGGTGGGAGTAAAATAGCTGCCCTCGATCTGTTTAATATCCACTGCTTCCACCTGGCCGGAAGGACTGATGATCAGCGCAAATTCCAGGCTACCGTACATATCGATCATCATCGATTCCGTGGTGAATAGCTTTACGATCTGCGGTTTGTAGGCCGAGACGATCTTGTCGATATGAGCCAGCTGCGTTTTCTCCTGGGGTGCCATCTCTTTTATTTCAATGTTGCCTTCCTGCATCATTTTAATACCGGAAAAACGCTTTTTGATCTCTTCAAACTTCTTTTTGCTGCCAATTTTGGTAACGTTGTACTGCCCCATATTTCCGCCCAGATTGGCCAGATCGATCTCTTCAAAGCCGCTTTCGCTGTCCAGATCGATGCCTTCCAGACCACCCAGATCTCCTAAACCGTCACCATCACCTAATTCAACCTTGGAACTGATCACATCCAGTTCACTGGCACCGCGGGTAATCTTAGGAGTTGAAGTTACATTTGATCCATCTCCACTGGAAACGATCTCCTGAACTTCCGTTATCTCCAGCAGCTGGTTATTCAGTTCTTCCTCGCTGCCGCCGGATAGGCTGGCATCGAGAGAAAGCCCGAATTCCGATTCAAATTCTTCGGATGTCATTCTGGCTGCCTGCCGCACCTGCTGGGTCACTTCCTCTTCCCTTGCTTCCCGCCTGGTATAAGTAGTCTCCTGCGGTTCTACTTCCTCTACAGGTGCAACTTCCACTCTGGTAGCAATATCTTCGATGCGGGAAAGTCTATCGGCCAGGCCAACTACTTCGGGAGGTTGATAGCCGGCTTCGAACAAAAGAAGTCCACCGATGGTGAAGATCATACCCAGGAAAATGAATATGCGGGTAAATTTCTCCTGGGAAGAAAGCTTGGTAAAGGTGGCAAAAGTTTTAGCGATCTGCTTTTCCGCTTCTGTTAATATCATCCGATAAGGTTTGGTAAAACTGTACTCGATCTCCCAGTTATCCAGAAACTTTATCCTTCCCATCTGATTCTGCTGCAGCTGCAGCACTCCATCTTCCAGAAGTCCTTCTTCTTTCAGCTGCTGTTTAGACAGGATCTGATCGCCTTCCTTGACCAGAATATCCATATCTTCCCAGAGCTTGAGCTCGAACCGATCCTTCCTGCGATTGATCAATTTGAACTTTTCCGGGAAAGAATCATCCAGAATCTGCCAGAGCAGATTTTTATCACTTCCCAGATAGAATTGATTATCAAAATCTCTCTTATACCTGGCAATATCCAGGTACTTATTTTTATATTTCAGTTTCAGGTTCAATATCTTATTTTGCATAGATCACCCCTGAATTCCCAGAACTTCATTTTTTTCATCAGTATGAATGGTGGAAAAATAGATATTGGCAAAAGAGGCCTGGGCACTGAATTTAATGAACTCCGTAATATACTTGCAGTCCAGGTCTTTATCGCCCTGGATCAGTAGACAGGGGATATGATCGTTCGCCTTGATCTTGTCAGCTTCCAATTTCATATAACGAAGTAGAGAAGTTCGAACATTTTTGTTACTGACAAACTCCTGCAGAGAGCCCACGGGAACATTCTCTTTTCCATAGAGGATCTGATCGGGATAGATCTTGATGATGATGGTCTGGCCGCTTTCGATCAGAGCATTCTTGGTAATCGTGGTGGGCAGCAGCATACCTTTGGGCACGTTCTTCTCGGAAGCATCCATGGATACGTTCTTGATGATGAACACCAGCAGGATGGTCAAGATGTCGATCAGGGAGGTGATGTTCAGATCTTTGGTTTTATTGCTTTTCTTTTTATGCAAGCTCTTGCGTGACTGGCTTTTCCAAATAGGAACATAAGATAATTTTTTCATCGCTTCCCTCCTATTTGGCCTTATAGAATTTGGTTTGCGTGGTCAGATACTTGATGCTGGGGAAGTCGTGGCTTTTGCAGATATCGATGCTGCGCAGGAGTGTATCGAATTTCACGTTGGGATCGGGCAGGATCTCCATAATAAGTTGCTTGGGAAACTCCTTTTTCAAGCCGGCGATCTTCTCATCCAGACTCACATAATCATATACATTTTCTGAGAGCATGGGAATGGTAGTAACACCCTGTCTATCTTCCACTTTTATTTCAAATCTGTCGGGATATAAGACCAGAGTCAGGGCTCGGGGAGGTTCTTCCACGGCTTCTTCCTGCTGAGCAGCACCTTGAGCTGGCAGAGTTATTTCGATCATTGCCAGGCGCACTGAGATCATGATGGTCATCAGCATCGGAATGATGACGATGAACAGATTCATGATCGGGATCAGGTTAGGTGATCTGGTTTCCCGCAGAGATTTTGACCTGCTTCTGGATGGACCATAGGCCATAATTTATTCCTTCATTAAAATTTTTATCATTTCATCTTTAAATTTAACTGCTTTAATCCTTCATGGCATAGGTGATCTGGTTGATCGCTTTTACACTGAATTCATCGATATCGTTAATGATCTTCTCGGCTCTTGCCTGCAGGGCTCCCTTGATCAGCATGGTGGGAATAGCTACGATAAGACCGTAGGCTGTAGTTCCCATGGCCATGGCTATACCTTCTGTAAGCAGGCGGCTTTTATCAGCTTCAGCTGCTGTGGCCAGAGCATCAAAGGCATTCACCAGACCGAAGATCGTTCCCAAAAGACCCAGCAATGTTGCTACCTGGGCAATAATATCGAACCAGAACAGTCCGGCATCGATCTTGGGAATGGCCTGCAGCCCGGCCTCATCAAAAGCGTTCTGCACATGATTCTGCAGTTCCACACCTTTCTTGCCGGAATCTACTCCGTCGCTGTAACCCAGCAGTCCGCTCCAGAAGATGAAGCCGATGGTGGTCTTCTTGAATTGTGAACTGATCTTGATAGCTTCTCTGATCTGGTTGTTCCTGACGTAGCCCTTGATCTTGAGAAAGAAATTCTGGGTATCCAGTTTTTCCTTGATGGAGAGCTGCCAGTACTTCACAATTGCCAGGATCAGCATGATCACCAGCAGTATGGAAATGATGTACATAAACGGCCCACCACTGATGAACAATCTCTGCACGTTTACTGCTGAAAGATTGCAGACCGATAAGATCAGCAGCGTGATTATCAACAACTTCAAAAAATTTCTATTCATTCTAATTCCTCCCGAATTATCTATTCTTCACTTTTATAGAGCATTTTATTAGACTCTTTTATTTTAAGTTCTATTTTCTGTCTTCTCATCAGCTCAAAATCGGTCTCTTTGCGGGGCATCAGAGACGATTCATCCGGTTTTCTGATCTCCACCTTCACCTCTTCCTCCTCCTGGCTGGTCAGCATCTTGATCTTGTTCCTGTCAATCTCAGCTTCTTCCTGCTGCTGGCAGAAGATGGGGAAACTCAATATTATTATCAGGATCAGAAAGATCACTCTTTTCACTTTTGTTCTCCCTTTTTATAAGACAGCTCAGCGATCAGGCCTTTATAATAATCTGCTCCGATCACCTCGATGACCACCTCGTTCTCTCCCGGTTTTAAGTTGGAAAGCTGCAGAGTCTGCACCTGAACTTTTTTCAATTTATTATCATAGACAATGCCCTGGGCATCAAGGAGATTTTTGCCGTTGACCCAGAGGGTGATCATGTGCTGGCCGAAAACCTTCAGTACTGCATCTTCAAACTGATCGGGCAGGATGAAGAGTTTACGGAAATAGACAATATCTACATTGATGGTATCCAGTTCGGCAAACCAGATCTCCTCAGCTGGACTCTCTTCCAGGCCATACATCTGTTTCTGGAAGTACTGGAAGTTGGCCTGGCCTACCGGCAGCCAGACCAGCGATTGCATAAATTCTTTCAAAGTCTTACTCGTTCTGGCCTGATCATAACGAATAGCAGAACCGGCCGCCAACCAGGTCTCATCCGTTACGATCATCTCCCTCTCTCGACCTTGACCTTGACCTTGATCTTGCCTCTCCACAACTACAGAATCCCGAGGTTCTTCTTTCACAGCAATAACCTCTTTCTGCTGTGAAGGATCCGGGCGCACACCCAACTGAATAAGACGAGTCAGGCTGAGCTCCGTCCACTTATCACTATAATCTTTATCATCCGAGAAGGTTTTGAGCAGGGTCTGATAGATCTGCACCGCTTTCTTGCGGAACTCATTAGCCAGCTGCAGGCTGTTGTTCTTGAGCGCTGTTTTGAACTGCTGCTGCTGGACAGGATTGCTTTTCATCTGCTCATTGTTGATCTGATTGGAGATATCCAGATAGGTCTGCACCTGGTCGATCACCACATCCGCGCTGTAATCATAACACCTGGCAATTGTATATAAAGCCTGGGTGCGGCGGATTGTCTCCAGATTGAAATTATTACCTTCCTGGATCAATTCGATAAAAGTATCCCTTACCTCATCACATTTCTGCATCAGCTTGGGAATGCGGCTTTCTCCTTCGGCTAAATGGTCTTTCCAGCGGGTCAGGCTGTTTACCTTGATCAGCTCATCCGGAGTCTTATCGATGATCTCATTTCGGGCTGATCTGAGGGCGTTTTCATATTTTACAAAGAAGTTGATAAAGCTCTTATAGTAATCAAATGTCTCATGAATGTGTTCGGTGGGAAGTTCCAGGCCCTGCTGGAAATAAGTGCTCTCTTCCTCGTAGAACTCTTCGATCTTGGTCATGACCTGGTCATATTTTTTTTCTTCAAACAGTTTATCTGCTTCTTCCTTGATATTTTTCAATTTATTGACTGCCACTTCCAAGAGCAGGTCAAGATCAGGATTCTTGCTGTAGAGCTTAGCAGCCACCTGTTCATATTCAGCTGTCCTGCCTTCATCCTTGAATTTTTTGGCTACAGCAATGAGAAGATCGTTGGCTCTTTCGTGCTGCGGATAGAGTTTTTCAAACTGCAGGCTGAGAGCTGTAACTTTAGCTTCATCACCTATCTCCTGATAGAGTTTGATGGCATGCAGTAGAATATTGGCTGGATTCTCTCCACCCATATCTATCCTGCCCACATCAGCATGCAGTTCTTCCAGAAGTTGAGCTGCCTGGCGTTTATTATCGAACTTCTCGCCTTCGTAAAAGCCGATGATCTGCAGGCGCAGTTTATAGGCCTGGTTGGTCTGGGGATAGAGCTGAATGAACTTTCGTCTCAGATCCACGCTTTGCTGCCAGTAATGCAGGCTGTCGGAAATGGACCAGGCACCGTGATAGGCACTGAGCACTTCGCTGCTGCTCTGACGGGTTGAAGCGATCTCCAGATAGAGATCGATGGCTTTTTGATTCTCACCAGCCTTTTTTAAATTTTTGATCGCTTCCAGTTTAAAAGAAACACTTTCTTCCGGCTTTTCCGCTTCGAACTCGGAGGCGATCTTCAGGTACTGCTGAGCTGCCTGACGGTAATCGGAAGCTGCCTCATAGGCACGAGCCCGAGCTAAAAGAGCAGCCAGAATATTGTTTTCAAAATTATCGGTATTTTCATCCACTGCATACTTGGATGCTTCCCTGAAATAGTATTCCGCATCATCATAGCGCTGCTGCAGCTGGCTGATCTCGGCCAGGCGTGAGAAAGTTATCATCTTCAATTCATCCTGCAGAGGATAGGTCAGAAGATCCTTATAATCATTGTAAGCTGCAGCGAACCTGCCGTCCTCATAATAGAGTTCAGCCCTGAAATAGGTGACTTTGATCAGCTGCTGATAGATATCGGGATTTGTCTTTTCATATTCCACCAGAAAGTCACGATACTGCGTAGAGGCTGCAATGAGCAGAGAATCCAGGCCTGCTCTATCGATCTCAAGGCCTCGCTCCTCAGCAATATATTTTTCAGTCTCCACGACCGGCAGCAGCAGGTCATAGAGCTTTTCATAATTATAAAAGCGCTGCTCATAATAGTGATAAAGTCCGGCTGAAACCGGCTGCTTTTCTATATAGGAATCGATCTCGTTAATTGTATCAAAATAGTGAGCCGGATTTTCGGTGATCTCAGCCAGATCCTGGCTCAGATCGACGATATTTTTACGCATCCTCTTTTTGCGCTGCACACTCTGGGGATCCGAGAATTCTGGATAAGCTGTGTAGTTGATCACCAGTTCTTCATAATTCAGATAATCGCTGTGCTGCCTGGTGCGCAGGAAATTGTTCAAATATTTTGGTTCCAGGAAGGCATAGGCTGCCTGGATGATCTCAAGTTGATCTGTTATATCTTGAGCTTGGTTTTTCTTATACCAGTCGGATTCTATAGTAAAATCTGTCACCAGCCTGTGCATCTGCTCAATGATCAGTTCCTGGGGATCCTGATCTTGGCGTACCCTCTGCGGATTCTGCTGATAAATCGTAATAATGGAATCGACAAGCGAGGGGCTGATGCGGCTGTCGGGATAGAGCAGCAGATAGGTCTTGTAAAGATCCACAGCCTGCATGGGAGCATTATAGGTTTTCTTCAGTTCCACCGCTTTTATCAGGATCTGCTGGCCATAGTCATCTGCCACCGAGCTTTTCAGGATCTCTGCCGCCGCCTGGGCAGCCCTGGAATAACCGACAAAATCTGTACCGTCATATTCGATCAGGCTGAAAGCGATATTCTCAATAGCATCAGCCTGGAAAAAAGTGCTTTTTTCACTCTCACCAGCTCTTTCCAGAATCCCTAAAATTGCACTAAAATCTTCTATGGCTTTGGTGAACCTGGCACTGGCAAAATAGGTCCAGCCGCGTTGGAAAAGTCCGTAATACTGCAGGGGATCACCTTCCCTCTGAGCCACAATATCAAAATAATAAATTGCCTGGTCAAAATAGGGTTTGGCAATACGGGCATCGACGGCCAGATCAAAATAAACCCTGCCCAGCCGGTAGGCGGCATCGGTGTTATAGGGTGAGTCGGGCATTTCCAGCAGCACCTCTTCATACGCTGAGATAACCCTTGCCAGTTCAGCTTTGCCAAGGCGCAGCGAATCGGGCCAGTTCATGACCAGATCGATATTCTCGATCCGCGCTGCATCACGGCGGGTAAGGATCGCCTTATAGTTATAAAAACCGATATTATAGAGAACTATATCTTTCTGCAGGAAATCCGGATCACTGGCGAGAACCTTCTCATAAAAACCGGCCGTCTTCCAGGGTTCAAAGATATCCACTTCGGCACTGAGTTCGGCCAGATTGAAATAGAGCTTGGCCAGCTGTGGAGTGTCAGGATTTTCCTCTATATAATCCAGAGTGCGCTGATAGACATCCCGCTTGTACTGGCGTTTCTGCTGGAAAGTTTGCTGCAGTTCCGCATCTGACTCTTGAGCTAAAAGTGGAGCGATCAGCAGAAGAGGGAAAAGCAATGTGATGATAAGTTTGTTACTATTCATTCTCAGCTTCCTCCACTTCTCGAACTTGATCTTGATCTTGATCCACCAGCTTCTTCTGCAGCTCTTGATACTGATTATCCAGCCTTTGCGAATTTTCAAACAGGATATTCAGCAGCTGATATTCATACTCCTTATTTTCCAGTTCTATATCATTTTCCACCACATCCAACATGGCATTATAATCATCACTTAACTCTGTAAATTCTGATAAAAGTGCTGTCTGCTCTTTTTTCAGTTTGCGTGACACCAGATTATCAAAGCTGTCTTTGATATCACGGCTCAAGTCAAACAGTTCCTGGCGGTTGCTTTCAATGGCAGCCACCTCCTGGTTGAGATATTGATCGTAGTCCTGGCTGGCAGAGTAGTTGAAAATATAGTCTGCAATCCTGTCGAAACCTGCAATATTGGTCTGCATGAGATCCTGATAGGACTGGATCTTTTCTAAAAGAGAAAAATTCTGATTCAGCTCAGCCAGCTGCTGCAGGCTCTGCCACTGGGCCAGCTGGGATTGCAAGAGGATCTTCTCTGCGGCCAGAGAACGAGCCAGCCGATAATCCTGCGGTGTGATCAGAGGTCTGGCTCTCAGATACTTCACCACCTGCAGTGTGATCAGAGAGGAATCGGCAAAAGCGATCTGACTGTTCAGATAACGGGCAAAATTCTCTCGGGGCATCTGCTGAGCCACCAGGATCAGAGCCCTGATATCGGCCAGAATGCTCAGGTAATTCTTATACTCTTCTTCCAGAACATAGAGCCGGGTCAGTTTTCTATCAGCACTGCCTCGGTAAAATCCGGACAGAAGCTGATCTATCTCAGACAGTTCAAACTCGATCAGATCCAGCTGATAGGAAAGATTTTCATAGGTCATATCTGAAGAATCGATGCTGGTCAGCTGCTCTAATATTTTTTCATATTTATCCAGGAAGAAATTCTTACTGGCCACATTTTCCAGCAGCTCCTGATTGGTCTGCATCAAGCTGTCCACCGCCGCTTCAGCCTGCGACTGATCATCAGGATAGTAGCTGGTTATAGTTAACATAAAACTGGCTGAGACATAAAACCTGCTTTTGGGAGTTCTGGTCACGATCGTGTTCAGCATGGTTTTGGCCTGTTGAAATCTTTGAGCCTGGAAATAGTAGCCGGCCAGTTCATAGAGAATATTATCATTTATCTGATTATTTATCTTATAGTATTCATCAAAATAGGTCCAGGCAAATTCGGATTCCTGCAGCAGGTAAATCCGGCCCAGGTTAAGAAGAGCAAAATTCTTCATCTGCCTGGAGATATCATCTTCTTGCAGGATCAGCTGCAGCTGATCCGCAGCCGACTCCACATCACCGGTAAAATATGCAATCAGAGCCAGCATACCTTGAGACTGCAGAGCATAGTCTTCTGCTGGTAAAAGGAGATCAAATTCCGTTTTTGATCGGGAATATTTTTCCAGATTAAAAAGGGCGTTGGCAGATTGGAAAGTCAGAAGTTCAGTTTTTTCGACGTTATAATTTTCGATCAGATTTACCAATTCTGAGTTCAATTGCTGCTCAAAATAAATTCCACTCAGAAGAACATAAGCTTCCTGCCAGCCGGGGGAAGACGGATAGGAATTAATGATCTCTTCCAGATAACTTTGAGCCTGCTTATACTTCTTCTGCTGATAGGCCACCTGGGCTTGATTCCAGAGCAGCTGATCCCTAATCTCAGGTATCTCTGCATAGATTATCTGCTGCTCATTCAGAGAAAGCTGTGATTCTGATAACATCTGCTCAGCCAGAAGCTTGTTCAGTTCTTCAGAACGCTGGGAAAAGCCTTTTTTTATCTCTGTAATATTACCAGTCTCATAAAGCTGATTGACTGCTGCTTTGAGAGCCAGGATATTATTGAGATAAGCCAGTTCTTCTTCAATGATTTGCAGTTCATATTTCTCAATTGTTACCTGTTCTTCCAGGCTGTAGGCAGCTCTGCCGTAGAGCAGTTTCTGCACGGCCAGGCTGGCTTGATCAGCTCCCAGCCAGGCTGTAGCCAAAACAAATGAGACAAGACTCAAGAATAATTTTTTCATGAGCATCTATCTGGTCGTTTTATTCTTGTTCCTGAAGTAATTTTCTTATTTCTTCCAGCTCTTTTTCTGCCTGCTTTCTGCGCTCACGAATCTTTTCCAGCTCAGATTCCAGGGATTCACCTTCACCATCACCACTGTAACTTCTGGTCTTGGAATAACTGGATAGGGGAACCTGACGTTTTCTGTCCGAAGCCTTGATCTCAGATAAAGCATCCATGGTATAGCTGACATTAATGGCATAATTATTTCTGTTTGAAGAACGTATCAGGTCTTCAAATTTGTAAATGGCAAAATTCAAGGTTAAATTGGAGATGTGCAGGTTCAGGTTCAAACTGACATTCTGGCCATCCAGCTCACCACCAAAACTGAGCCATTTGGCAGGTTTGATCTCCGCCCCCATGAAAATTCCGGTAAAATAGTGACTGATTTCACCACGTCCGCGAAATCTTCTGGCACCCATACCCAGATGGAAACGTGCTTCCAGATACTGCATGGAGTTCATGCCGGTCACCATGATAAACGATTTACTCATAACGCCGAAGGGCGAGAATTTGACATAATTTATGCCGTCGGGATATTCATAGGCTGAAGAAGTAGATTGATCTCCGCTATCTGATACTTCAGAGAACATATTAAGACAGCCGATGGCAAAGCCCGGGAACACCTCGGTTTCATCTGTTACCTTGAGTTTTATATTAGCTAAAAAACCGGCTGTACTGGTGTAAACGAAACCAATGTCAGCTCGATTGAATAAGCCGATTCTGTAGACTCCCGCATAATCGTATTCGTCGTAAGGTCCGGTTGCACCGGGATAGGTTTCATTCTCAGTAAAATGGTTCACATAGGAAAATTCCATCATCAGGTGCGGCAGGCAGTAGGCATCAGGAATATTTACATTTCCCATGGCAGTATAAGGAATAGCTGACAAACCAGAAATCAGCATGATCATCACAATCATTAATATTATTTTCTTCATTTCAACCCCCAATTTATAGCACTATGTTTCTTCTACGGGCTTGACAAGGTTTTGGTCAAGTAATATTTTATATTTATGAACACTGCTGTCCAGTTAAAGACAGTATGAAATCGTGAAGACGCAGATTATAAGTGGGTAAAATGGCATAAAAAATATTTTTCGATTTGAAATCGTAAATTCATTTTTCACCTTGCTCCATGGAGGTGGAAAATGAATAAT
>JAIPJH010000047.1 GCA_021734245.1 Candidatus Cloacimonadota bacterium
GGGTTTTCCGAAATTTCTCCCCTGTTTGAGGGGAGATGCCGAAGGCAGAGGGGTAAATAATGAAAATTCGATTTTCAGCTTGCTGAAATAAATTTAGTGAAATACACCTTGGCTCTGCCACGGTGATAGTCAAATTTAACAATTTTCTTTATTTATTATTAATTGTTTTTGATTTGACATCTTAAAACTTTAAATTAATCTTGTTAAATCTAATTTGCTGTGGGAGATGAAGTTGCAATTTCTCATCATTTCCCAGCTGTAAATGAAGGTGAAAATAATGAAAAAGAATTTAGATTTTTTTGAACGTTTTGAAGAATTCGCCAGTCGTTATAAACTCTTCAAAAAGGGTGAGAAAATAGTAGTAGGCTTTTCTGGTGGAGCAGATTCCACGGCTCTTCTACTTGCAATGTGGCACATGAAATCTGTATTCGATTTTTCACTTTTGGCAGCGCATGTAAACTATAACCTGCGAGGAGAAGATTCACTTCGTGATGAAGAATTTGTTCGCAATTTCTGTTTTGAAAGGAATATATCTCTGGTCATAAAAAACGTAAAAATAAAAAATAAAAGCAACCTGGAAAGTAATGCACGTGATATCAGGTTCGCTTATTTCAATCAACTTCGCAAACTTTATAAAGTGGATAAAATAGCCTTGGGGCATAATCGTAAAGACCAGGCAGAAACCATGCTTTTTAGAATGTTTCGTGGTTCGGGTTATGCCGGAATTAAAGGAATTTCACCGATCTCGAAAGATATTATTCATCCCATTTTATGTTTCTCCAGAAAAGAGATCGAAAAATATCTTAACAATGAAGGGATTGAATGGAGAGAAGATAAATCTAACCGGGAAAATGTTTTCAGCCGCAACAAAATCCGTAATGAACTTCTTCCCTGGCTGCAGAAAAATATGAATCCCGGGATTGTAGACAAGCTTTACAATACAGCATCAATCTTTGCCGATACTGATGTTATTCTGGAAGAACTTGCACGAAGAAGGCTGATTAAAGCTCAGATCTATCATCACAAAAATGAGTACAAATTTTCATTGCCTGTAATTTTAAAAACTCGTCCTGTTCTCAGATTTTATTTGTTCAGGAAAGTCTTTTCTTTCCTTTCGGAAGATACAAAAGATTTTTACACAAATCATTTTGAAGAGATCGAAGCAATCCTGCATTCCAAAGGAAGTAAAGAAATAGAGCTGCCCCGAAATGTTATTGTTCGCAAAGAATACAAAGAGCTTACGTTTTTGAACAAAGACAGCATCAAAGAAATTGATGTGAACAAGACAAAAGAGATCACATCACTGCGAAATCGTCTTACTTTTGAAGATACTCGCATAATCATGAAAAAGCTGAAAAAACTCCCCACCAAACGCAATCAATTTGAAGATAAAAATGTTACATATCTGGATTATGATAAAACATCATTTCCCATCACTGTGCGTCATCGTCAACCAGGAGATACATTTGTGCCACTGGGAATGGAGCACCACAAGAAATTGAAGGATTTTTTCATTGACGAAAAAATAGCCAAATTTGACAGAGATAAGGTGCTTATTTTTAGTGATAATGAGAAGATTCTGTGGGTTGCCGGGCATCGAGTTGATAATCGAGTAATCGTGAATGATGATACAAAAAATATTTTGATGCTGAAAATAGAAAAGATGAAATTTAAGAAAGCCCGGGCAGCTGAAAGAATTAAAAAGAAATAATTTTAGTTTTCCATTTGGAAGGCTTACAAAAGTTCTAAAAGGATTATATATAAATGAAAAATGAAATTTCCAGCATTTTAGTTAGTGAACAGGAAATTCAGCAAAAAGTAAAAGAGTTAGCTGCCAAAATTTCGAAAGATTATGAAGGCAAAAATCCCATTGTGATCTGTATCTTAAAAGGTGCAGCAATGTTCATGAGCGATCTTATCAAGCACGTCACAATTCCCCTGGAAATAGATTTTATGTCGCTTTCCAGTTATGGAGACAGCACAAAATCTTCCGGTGTTGTTAGAATAAAAAAAGATATCGATTCCGATATCAGCGGACGACACGTGATAATCGTAGAAGACATTGTAGATAGTGGACTTACGCTCAAGTATATCGATGAATATTTCTTGAAGCATAATTGCAAATCAGTTAAGATCTGCACATTATTGGATAAACCAGAAGCGCACAAAACTGATCTGGAAATCGATTATGTAGGATTTGAAGTTGGAAATGAATTTGTGGTAGGTTTCGGACTTGATTATGCTCAAAAATACCGCAATCTTCCTTTCATCGGAATTTTAAAAAAAGAAGTTTATAACTAAAGGAGAATATAAATTAATGGCAAATAATCGTAAAGACCCAAACCAGAACGATCCCAACAAAAAGAATAAAAATCAAATTCCCAAAATGAAGAAATCGCAGACAATTACTTTTTGGATTGTGATCTTGTTGATAGTAATTGTGATGTTCCAAATGAGCCGCATGGGCGAGAGTAAATCTGAGGAAATTACCTACACAGAATTTATGAGAATGGTAGATAGCGGAGAAGTTGCCAGAGTTGGTTTTGATGAAAAAGATGTAACGATAACCGGTATTGACGGCCAGAATTACAGCACATATCTTCCTTTTGAAGCTCCGGAGCTGGTTAAATCATTAGCCGAAAAAGGAATAATTGTGTATTCCCAAAAACCTTCGCAGCTTCTGGGAATTTTATTGTCCTGGTTTCCATTTTTGTTGTTCATTGGAGTGTGGATATTCATTATGCGTGGAATGCGCGGTGGAGCAGGCCAGGCTTTCAGTTTTGGCAAAAGTAAAGCAAGATTAGCTACCGATGGAAAAACAAAGGTTACATTTAAAGATGTGGCAGGAGTTGATGAAGCTAAAGAAGAACTGGAAGAAATTGTTGAATTCTTGAAAGCACCCAAGAAATTTCAAAAACTGGGTGGAAGAATTCCCCGTGGAGTTTTACTTCTGGGAAGACCAGGAACTGGTAAAACACTTCTGGCAAAAGCTGTAGCAGGTGAAGCAAAAGTTCCATTTTTCAGTATCAGTGGTTCCGATTTTGTGGAGATGTTTGTTGGCGTTGGTGCATCTCGAGTTCGAGATATGTTTTTGCAAGCCAAGAAAAACGCTCCCTGTATTGCTTTTATAGATGAGATTGATGCCGTGGGAAGACATCGTGGAAGCGGACTTGGCGGTGGACATGATGAACGCGAACAGACTTTAAATCAGCTGTTGGTAGAAATGGACGGTTTCGATCCAAATGATTCTGTCATTATTATCGCTGCTACAAACAGACCCGATGTTTTGGATCCTGCCTTGCTTCGTCCCGGTCGTTTTGATCGACAGGTAATCGTTGATCTTCCCGATATTAAAGGACGTGAAGAAATCCTGAAAGTTCACACTCGCATACTTCCGATAGCGAAAGAAGTTAGTTTTGCCGTCGTCGCTCGTGTAACTCCTGGTTTCAGTGGTGCCGATCTGGCGAATCTGGTTAACGAAGCCGCTCTTCTGGCTGCTCGGAAAAATAAGAAAAAGATCGAGATGGATGACTTTGATGAAGCAAAAGATAAAGTAACGATGGGTAAAGCTCGTAAAAGCAAAGTCATCACCGATGAAGATAAAAAAATTACAGCGGTTCATGAAGTTGGTCATGTTCTCTGTTCAATGTTTCTGGATAAAGTTGAACCGATCCACAAAGTTACCATTATTCCGCGCGGATTCAGCGGTGGAGCAACTCATTTTATGCAGACAGATAAAACCTATTATACCCGAACTTATATGCAGCAGACAATCGTAGGTTTAATGGGTGGAAGAACAGCAGAAGAAATCATTTTTAATGAGTTATCAACTGGTGCTTCCAACGACATTGAACGTGCAACAAACCTGGCAAAACAAATGGTTTGTAATCTGGGAATGAGTGAAAAGATCGGGCCGATGACAGTTGCCAAAAAAGAATCTCAGGTCTTTTTGGGAAAAGATATTTCGCAACACGAAAACATCAGTGAAGAAACCGCAAAACTTATCGATAGCGAGATTCGAAGTTTCATTGAAAATGCTCATAAAACTTCTAACGAAATACTGATGAAGCATAAGAAATTGTTGGAAAACATGTCAGAAACTCTACTTGAGAAAGAAACATTAGAAGCGGATGAAATCTATCAAATTGCAAAAGATAACTGTCCGAAAGAAGAACAGGATTTCATTGATGAACAATTTAAGAAAGTTCAGGAAATGAAAATAGATCTTTCCAAAAAGGATTTCTCGGTAAAACCGGATGAAAAGAAGGAATCTGAAGCTAAGGAACCAGAGAAACAGGATTCTGAAAAGACTGATAAAACTGAAGATAAAAAGGATGAAACTTCAAAAGAAGTAAAAAAAGAAGTGAAAACAAAAAAAGAGCAAAAAGAACCTGAGAAAGAAGAAGATAAGGATGAGAAAAAGTAGAACTATGACTCTTTCTTTTTCATTTTCTAATTCATTGATAAGTCATGCTGAGTTAATCGAACTATGTGGGAATCATTAATTACAAATGCTGTATCCCTTCCCGAGCGAATACTCGGGACTCATGATGACAAAGAAGAAATACTCTTTTGTTCGTTTTGTTAGCTGTTCAAATAATAAGGAATTTAATATGATACAAATGCACGGAACTACAATAATCGGTGTAAAAAAAAACAATAAAATAGCCATCGGTGGCGATGGACAGGTCACTCTGGGTCATTCCATCATGAAAGCTTCTGCCAACAAAATCCGCAGACTTTTCGATGGCAAAGTTGTAGCTGGTTTTGCCGGAGCTACAGCCGATGCTTTTACTTTATTCGAAAAATTTGAAGGCAAATTGAAAGAATACAAAGGCAATCTAAAAAGGGCTGCCGTAGAACTTGCCAAAGACTGGCGCTCCGATAAATTCCTGCGTCGCCTGGAAGCAATGATCATCGTGGCAGATAAAAACACTCTACTTGTGATAAGCGGAACCGGTGATGTACTGGAACCGGACGATGATGTCATCGCGATCGGTTCGGGCGGAAATTATGCTTTAGCTGCAGCAAGAGCTTTAATGGACAGCAAATTGAACTCCAAACAGATCGTGGAAAAATCACTGGAAATTGCAGCAGAAATCTGCATTTATACAAATTCAAATTCAATCGTTGAGGAAATATGAAACATCTAACACCAGCAAGAATTATCGAAGAACTTGATAAATACATAATTGGTCAGGATAAAGCCAAAAAAGCTGTAGCAATTGCCCTGCGAAATCGCTGGCGACGTCAGCAGGTAGAAGGTGAACTGCAACAGGAAATCATGCCAAACAACATCATTCTGATCGGGCCGACCGGCGTAGGAAAAACAGAAATTGCGCGAAGATTATCGCGTTTAGCTCATGCTCCATTTATAAAAGTAGAAGCTTCCAAGTTTACGGAAGTTGGTTATGTGGGACGTGACGTGGAATCGATGATTCGCGAACTTATGAATATCGCCTTAAATGACGTTCGCAGCGAAATGACAGCCAAAGTTCAAGCGCAGGCAAAAGCTAAAGCCCGCAACCGCATGATCGATATTCTTTATCCCAGACCTCCTATAAAACCAAACGAAACAGAAGAAGAAATAAAAAATGCAGAAGATCGCTATCAGCGCATTCGCAAGAAAATGGAAACCCTTTTCGATACCGGAGAACTCGATAATCGTGAAGTAGAGATTTCTGTAAATCCTCCCAAACCTTCTCATATAGAAATTTTCTCACCAACCGGAATGGAAAATATCGATTTTAATATCGGTGAGATGATGAGCAATATTTTTACCGGCAAGAAAGGACATGATAAAAAGAAGAAAATGAAGGTGAAAGACGCTTACAATATCCTGGTGGAAGAAGAATCTAATCGCCTGGTGAAAAAAGATAAAGTGCGGGAAGAAGCTAAAAATCGTGTAGAAAATAATGGTATCATTTTTATCGATGAGATCGATAAAATTGCCGGCAATGAAAATCGTACCGGGGCTGATGTTTCACGATCCGGTGTTCAACGTGACCTTCTACCTATCGTGGAAGGATCCAACGTTCACACAAAATTTGGAATTATCGATACTTCGCATATTTTGTTCATTGCTGCCGGAGCTTTTTCCACTGCCAAACCTTCCGATCTTATCCCCGAACTACAGGGACGTTTTCCCATTCGAGAAGAACTCAGCAGCCTTACAAAAGATGATCTCAAAAAGATTCTGATCTTCCCCAAAAGCTCACTAACAAAACAATACATTGCTCTCTTTGCTTCCGAAAAAGTTAAATTGAAATTTGATGATGAAGCTGTGGAAGAAATCGCGGTTTTTGCGGCAGCTGCCAACGAGAAAATGGAAGATATCGGAGCTCGTCGCCTACACACAATTATGAATTCACTCCTGGAAGATTATCTGCTGGCAATGCCCGATGTAACTTATAAAACTGTGAATATTAAAAAGAAATTCGTGCAGGAAAAACTCTCTCGCATTATCGAAGATGAAGATCTTAGTAAATATATTTTGTGATGAAAGATTTTAAATTTTGGATTTTTGAACCCCCTTTTATTCCCCCTTACAAAGGGAGACTTTCAAATTATTGTAAAAACAAATTAGTTTTTTTAAGCTCCCCTTCGAAGGGGAGAAAACGACGAAGTCGTTAGAGGGATTTCACTTGAATATCTTAAATTTTAAATTTATAATTTACGAATGCAGATTAATAAATTGAGAAAAAAAATATGATGTTTGCATTGCATTTGACGTGTTGAGAGAAGAATGAATAATTTATTATCTATAAAAGAAGCGAGCAAATGGGTTACTGAACATTATGGCAAACAAACATCTCCTTCGCAAATCAGTTATTTGATGCAATATGGCCATTTAAAAAAAATTGGGAATAATAGTAGTACAAAAGTTTTAGTTAATGACTTAAAAAAATATTTTGATTCACATATTAATCTTGAAATGAAAATGAAAGAGAGACTTGGAAAAGATTTGAATTGGACTTTATCATTTCATGGAATTTCAGAAAAAGAACGAACAAAACATGTACATAGATTGCATCCTTATAAAGGAAAATTTATTCCTCAATTGGTAGAATATTTCCTTGATGATCATGTAGATAATTTTAAAAAACATGTTTATTTTAAACCTGATGATATTGTAATAGATCCATTTTGCGGAAGTGGAACTACCTTAGTTCAAGCCAACGAATTGGGTATTAATGCAATTGGTATTGATGTATCAGAATTTAATGCTCAAATTAGTAATATAAAAGTTCACAAACATAATCTTCAAATTTTGTATCATGAATTAAGAAAAATCTATAATTTGTATAGCGAATTTATTTATAATTCTAAAGCCATAAATTTTGAAAATGACCTTTTAAACGAACTTAATAAGTTCAATAATAAAAATTTTCCTTCCCCAAAATTTAAATATCAAGTTAGACATAACGAAATTGATGAATGGAATTATGCTAAACTTAAAGAAAATGAATTCGATGAAATTTTTAATAAACTAGTAAAAAAACACAAGTTGAAAATAATTCAAAATAAACATAAAAATTTTATTGATAAATGGTATTTGCTACCTGTAAGAGATGAAATTGATTATGTCTTATCGTTAATCGAAGAAATCCACGATAAGGATATAAAACAAGTTGTAAAATTAATTTTAAGTAGAACGATCCGTTCTTGCAGAGCTACATCTCATTCAGATTTAGCTACGTTGATAAAACCAATAACAAAAACTTATTATTGTCATAAACATTACAAAATATGCAAACCTTTATTTTCGATGTTTGGTTGGTGGAAACGATATAGTGAAGACACATTAAAAAGGTTATCAGAATTTGATCTCAATCGAACAAACACATATCAGATTTGTTTAACTGGTGATTCTCGAAAAATTAATATTTTTGATTCTTTAGAAAAAATCAATTCGATTTTTGGAGAAACATTAAAAGAAAAGAAGATAAAAGGCATTTTTACTAGTCCTCCCTATGTTGGTTTAATCAATTATCACGAACAACATGCATATGCCTACGATTTATTTGGTTATGATCGAAAGGATAAACTTGAAATTGGTCCATTATTCAAAGGGAAAGGGAAAGAAGCCAGAATATCTTATGTTGAAGGCATTTCAGATGTTTTGTTAAATACTAAAAAATATTTAGCGGAAGATTATGACGTTTTTCTTGTTGCAAATGATAAATTCAACTTATATCCAAAAATAGCTAAGAATGCAGGTATGAAAATTATTAATGAATTTAAAAGACCTGTACTTAATAGAACTGAGAAGGATAAATCAGCTTATTCGGAGACGATTTTTCATATGAAGGAGGAATGAATGAACTTTTCTAATCAAGAAATTTTGAATATTACAAATACAATCAAAAGCTGTTTACGAAACAAATTCAAGAATTATAACCCAAAAGGAGTTGAGAAGCCTTTTCATTTCAGATTATTAGGAAGAGATAGAATGGAATTATTTGCATTTATTCAATCTTTAAACACTACCTTTGGTACATCCATTTTCGAGCCTGTAGCAGCAAAAGTATCTGAAAGGAAATTTAATGAAATTCACTACCAATATGAAGTAGGAGATGAAATTAGTGAATCTGCGCAAAGAGAAATTCAAAACATTATAGATGATTTATCTATTGGGAAAGATGTTAATAAGATTGAAGAACTAAATCGAATTAGAAAAGTTTGTAACTCAGGAAAAACTCACAAATTAAGACCTGTAAAAGTTGATTTGTATCTAAAAGATGAGAATGATGAAATATATTTGTTTGATTTAAAAACAGCGAAACCAAATAAAAGTAATTTTAAAGACTTCAAGAGAACTCTCTTGGAATGGGCAGCAATAATGTTTCATAAAAACTCATCTGCTAAAATTCATACACTAATAGCCATACCTTATAATCCCTATGAACCTAAACCTTATCAATTTTGGACTGTTAAAGGAATGATCGATTTGGATCAAGAATTAAAAGTCGCTAAAGATTTTTGGGATTTTCTTGGTGGTAAAGATGCTTATGAAGATTTGTTAGATTGCTTTGAAAAAGCTGGCAATGAGATGAGAGATGAAATTAACAAATATTTCTTAAGGTTTAAATAGGATGTTATATGAAAAATGAAATTATATATTCTCTATCAACTGAAGATATTGAAACTATTCTTGAAAAAGAAGAAATAAGGCAATTAACTGAAACAGAATTAAAAAAAGTAATTGAAAAAATTCCAGAATACATTCCTTGGTATGAAAGTATTCTTGAAGCTATAAATGAAATTATTCAAAACCAGGAGCAAAAATGAAAAAAACTTTAACCTTTATCCTTTTAACTTTTTCCCTTTTTACTTATCTCTTTTCGGAAGATACCATCTCGGTTGACCTTCCCAAAATAGCTGCTGTGGAACTGCAGCCGTACACCAATTTTGATTACGACAAGATCGATGAATCCAGTGCGATCATCAAAAGCAGAATGTGGAACGATGTATATTGGACTCTGAACGATTCCGGTGGTAAAAATATGATCTTTCCTTTCAATCGCAAAGGAGAGCTGCTGCGTGCTGAATGGTACAAAGAATATCAAGGGGGAGTTTATCTGGCTGGAACGATGAATATCGACTGGGAAGAAATGGCTGTGGATAATGATGGAAACATCTACGTTTGCGATAGTGGAAATAATGGAAATGCCCGGCGTGATCTGGCTGTTTACATGCTGAAAGACCCCAATCCAGAATTTTCCGGAACAGTCAATTATCTGAAGAAAATGCACTTTTATTATCCCGAGCAAACTCAATATCCTGCTGTTCCCAATAATTTCGATTGTGAAGCTGTTTTCTGGGCAAATGGAAAATTATATTTCCTGACCAAACATCGTGCTGATTCTCTGACCAGGCTTTATCGAATGGACAGCATGAATGCTAACATCGAAAATCCTCTTACTTATCTTGCCACTTTTGATATCAACGGCATGGTAACCGCTGCCGATGTAACTCCTGATGGAAAAAATCTGGCAGTTCTCACTTATGATAATGTCTGGATTTTCAGTGTGGAAGAAGGTGATGATTATTTTAATGGAACTATTAAATATCTTCCCATAAAAGCAAAACAATGTGAAGCTATCTGCTTTGCTGATGAAGAAACTCTGATCATTACAAATGAGCAGACTGAACTTTTTGAATTAAAAATTTCAGATATGATCGACGTAAAATAAAAGAGAGAGGAGGCTTTTTATGAAATTCAAATCTATCCTTGCCCTGATAATTTTCATCTTGATCGTCATTATTTTTGTTCAAAATACGGAAGTCGTGGAATTCAAAGTTTTTTTCTGGAAGTTACAGATGTCGCGCATTATTCTGTATCCAGGAATTCTTGTTATTGGTATTATCATTGGTTATATTATAGCCAAGATCAACCGGCATAAGAACTACAAAGAAAAACTTAAACAATTTCAGAAAACAGCTCCCAATACGGAACTACCGTTGGATGAAAAATGAAATTCGAGATAATCCTGAATCCTGTAGCAGGAAAGGATTACGCTCCCAAACATATTCCGGTTATCAATAAATTTCTGGAAGAGAACAACTGCAAGTATGAAATTCATCTTACTCATCAACCTGGTCATGCTATAAACCTGGCACAAGATTTTGCCCGGAAAGAAAATACCGCAGTAATTGCTGCCGGTGGTGATGGAACATGTAACGAAGTTATAAACGGATTGATGTTGGCAAAAGAAGAACTTGATCATCTTCCGTTATTTGGTGTTCTGCCTATCGGGCGAGGCAACGATTTTGCTTATGGTGCTCACATTCCAGATAAGCTGGCAGAAAGCCTTAATGTCTTGATTTCAGGACATTCGCAAAAAATGGATGTAGGTTTGATCGCGGGTGGAGATTTCCCACAGGGAAGATATTTTGGAAATGGTATCGGAGTTGGTTTCGACACATTGGTCGGCTTGGAAGCAGCCAAAATGAAACACATTCACGGAGCTGCCGGTTATGCAATCGGAGCTATAAAAGTATTGATAAAATATCCCCCAGCACCAGAAGTGGAATTGAAATTTGATGACACAATATTGCAGATAAATCCTGCCTTAGTTTCCATTATGAACGGTAACAGAATGGGTGGAACTTTTTTCATGTCTCCCGAGGCAAACAACAACGATGGAATTTTGAATCTGTGTATGACAAAGCAGGGAAATCGAAGAGAACTTTTGAAAGCAATGCTTCATTATACCAAAGGAACTCAGCAGAGTTTGGAAAATACTACTACCTTGCAAAGTCCGTCATTTTCTCTGGAAGCAAAAAGCGGTCATCTGGCTGTTCATGCCGATGGTGAAACTATCTGCCAAGCCGGAAAGAAAATCGATGTAAAATGCATTCCAAGTGCTATAAATATTATCTGTAAAAAACGATAATAGAAAGTGAATATTTACGGAAAATCTGCTGCAATAGTTGTTCGAACGATACTTCATCTTCTTTGCAAAGTTGATAAAAGAGAATTGAAAAAACTTCCCCGTAAAGGGCCTTACATCATTGCCATGAATCATATAAACTTTTTAGAAGTTCCTATGATATTTGTAGATCTTTTCCCTCGCAAAATTCATGGGATAGCCAAAAAGGAAACCTGGGATAATCCTGTTTTGAAAATACTTGCCAATATTTGGGAAACTGTTCCCATCGATCGAGAAGGTTTTACGGCAAATACATTTAGAAAAGTGAAAGAGCATCTTGGCAACGATAAAATAATAATCATAGCTCCCGAAGGAACTCGCACTGGCGATGGTAAATTGAAAAAAGCTCATCCCGGAATTATTACAATGGCTCAGCAATCCGACGTTCCCATCTATCCTGTAGTACATTTTGGAGGTGAACTTTTTTGGGATAATCTCGTTAAATTCAAACGCACAAGATTTACTTTTGAGGTTGGAAAACCCATAAAGATAAAGAAAGTAAAATCAACAGATAAATCTATAAGACATAAGCAGGTGGATCAATTGATGTTTAGAATGGCAGAATTATTACCTGAGAAGTATCGGGGAAATTACAAAGATATTGATAAAATTAATAATAAATATGTGGAAGAGGTGGAAGATGAATAAGATGATCTCAAAGTGTGGACTGATCTGTACTGAATGCCCGGCATTCATAGCTTACAAAACAAATGATAATGAATTAAGAAAAAAAACAGCAAAACAATGGAGTAAAACGTATAATGCTCTAATTTTACCAGAAGCTGTTAACTGCGTTGGTTGCCAAATAGAAGAAGGAACTTTGTTCCATCATTGTACAGTTTGTGAGATAAGAAAATGTGCACTAGTAAAGAAAGTCGAAACTTGTGCCAGTTGTGATGATTATAAATGTGAACGAATTACTGAATTTTTTGGCTGGGTTCCCGAAGCAGAAAAAGTTCTGGATGCCTTGAGAGGGTAGCTGCTGGTTGCTGGCAAGTCACGTCGTAGCTTTAGCGAAGACGGATTGCTCTGATATGCAAACATTCGGAAGAGCTTCGCACATTCCGAAGTTTTCTCAAGGTCACCATGTCACCAAAACACAGAGTCTTAGATCTTTCCTTTCTTCCATTCACCTTTCTCGTAGATCAGAAACGCCCAGATTGCTATTATTCCATTAGAAATGATCATCGACCACCAGAGCGCATCGTAAGGATATTCAGCGAGAGGTTTAGATATCCACTGCAAAAATGGAATCAGAAAATCGATCTTAATATATTCCAAAGCCAATCCGGAAAGTAGTAAAACAAAGGGAATTCGAAGTCCCCACAAACGTACAATATTTAAGATCATGGTTGGTTTTGTGTGTCCAGAACCATTGAAAACTCCCATAAAAATGAAAACAATTCCAAAAATGAAAGTAGCAAAAGATGACACTCTAAACATCCTTACTCCGGTTTGGACGACTTCCTTGTCATCAATGAAAAACTTAACAATATCTGAACCAAAGAAATAGAGAATTGCACAACCGATCAACATAATCGTCATTATCAGAAGAAAAGCTCTTTTCACACTGTCTATTGCCCGATCAACCTTCCGGGCACCAAGATTCTGCCCGACAATCGTTGCCAAAGCATTGCTCATTCCCATTGCCGGCATCATAAAGAATCCTGTAAGCCTGTTCCCTATCGAAAATACTGTGATCACAACTGTACCGAAGCTATTTACAAAACCCTGCAGAAGCAGAAAACCAAAACTTGTAACAGACTGTCCTAAAGAAGCCGGAATACTTATATTTAAGATTTTCTTAAGCATAACTTTATCTGGGATTAAATCTTGAACAGTTGGAATCAGTACTTTATCTTTTTTCATGAAATAAATCAATGCAATCACAGCCCCAATCAACCTGGCAAACAATGTAGCATAAGCAGCTCCGACTGCTTCCAGACGAGGGAAGAAGCCAACTCCAAAGATCAATAACGGATCAACAAGCACATTTATGATTACAGACACCAACTGAACTTTCATCGGAGAGATGGTATCTCCCATTCCATGAGAAAAACTCTGATAGGAAAGGAAAAGAAACATAAAGACCATTCCAACCAGGATTACGGAAATATACTGTTTGGTTACCTCATAAATTTCGGAGGGAACTTGAAGTAAATGTAAAATATTATCTAAGAATACAAAACTGAAAATCAGAAAAAAAGCACAAAATATTACAACAAGAATTACAAACTGTCCCACAACTCTTTTCATTTCCGGAAAGCGGTTTGCGCCTTTATATTGAGAGATGAGAGAAGTTCCTGCGATTACAAAACCAAAACCAAAAGAAGATAAAAAGAAAATAAGCGGAAAAGCAATTCCGGCAGCAGAAACGGCTCCCCGAGCATTTTCTCCTAACTTTCCCAACCAGAAAGCATCAGTAAGATTGTAGAACATCTGCAGAAAATTGGAAAACATTATCGGTAATGATAATTTTACCAGGTTTCTGGTTATGCTGCCCTGCGTTAGATCCATAGCTTTGTTTTTCATATCATAATTCTTTCGATTAAAAAAATCCTCCCTTCTCTTTCGAGCGGGAGGATTTTATATACAATTATCTTCTATTCTTTTTCACTTAACTCAGTTTCTTCCAGCTTCAAACTTGCCACATAATCGAACATTTCGTCAAGTGTGTTGAATCTATCAAAATACGATAGTGCTTCCTGAAGTTGTGTGTCGTCTTTAATTGCAGTTTTATATTGAGCCACATCACCAAATTTTCGCCCGATAATATTTGCTTCAAGCTCGTTCTTGATCCAGGTATAACTGCTATCCACATCAGCTTGTTCGAATTCTACTTCGTTTTGTTTTGCAAAATCCAGGAAATCACTGACCATTTCGTCATCAACTTCAAAATCTTCAGAAACATCTACTTCATGTTCCAGCAAATAATCTACCGAATAATTGAAAAATTGACTTTTGCGTCGTAATTCGATCTCAAATTTATTTAGAAGTGACTGCTTAATCTCGATATCAGGATTTACACCACCACCACCGTAAACTTTGCGGCCTTTGGAAGTGTAGAAAACTATTTCGTGATTTTTTTCATCAGCTTCTTCTTCCATCTTTTCAATCTCTTCTCGATCGATCTCACCGTTTAATACTCGTTCATCTTTAAGAAGTTTATCGTTGAGATCCTTATGGATACAACGCCCGGAATTGATGTAATATTTTGCGGTTGTTACTTTTAGCCCTTTACCGTCGCTAAGTGGGAATAAACGCTGAACACTTCCTTTGCCAAAAGAAGTTTGTCCAACAATAAGACCTTTGTCCCAATCCTGCAGAGAACCAGCAAAAATTTCAGCAGCACTGGCTGAACCGCTGTTAATTAGTGCAACAACCGGGTAGCCGCTTCTCATGCGGTTATAACGGGTAAAATATTCCTGATTTGCTTGTGGAATTCTGCCTTTGGTGAAGACAACTCTTTTATCTTTTCCAATAAACTCATTCACTGTTGTGATGGCTTCACTCAGAAGTCCTCCAGGATTAAATCTGAGATCGATAAGAAGTCCTCTTATTCCCTGATTCTCCAGGTCATCTAAAACATCGCGTAATTCTGAGGTAGTATTGGCATTGAACTGACGAATTCTGATATAACCAATTCCATTATCCATTTTGAATGCATAAGGAATACTTTTGATTTTGATAACATCTCTTACGATCTCGAAATCAAGTTCTTCATCCACGCCGGGTCGCTCGATCGTGATGACAACTTTTGTACCTGGTTCGCCCCGCATCAATTTGATAGATGCACTTGTATCCACTCCGACAACACTTTCACCGTCAACTTTAATGATCTTATCTCCAGCCATTATTCCCATGCGATATGCTGGAGTTCCTTCGATCGGAGTTACAACAGTAATGTAATCACCTTTTTTATCGATCGAAATACCTAATCCACCAAATTCACCCTGAGTATCGGAAGTAAATTTATCAAATTCAAATTCATCAAAATATGTGGTGTGTGGATCTACTTCATCCAGCATTCCTTCAATAGCAGAATCAATCAGATCAGAAATATCAAGATCTTCCACGTAATTTTCGCGGATTGTATTCAACACTTCGCTGAATAATTGTATCTTTTTATAGATATTTGTTCTGTCATTATTAGCTGCATCTATATTATTGGAATTGAAAAACATCAATCCAATGATAATCCAACCGATCACACTCACTGAAACTAAGATTTTACTTAACTTATTAAATTTCATTGTCTGCCCTCACTTATCTTATAAATTTATTAATAACTTCAATTATATCTTTTTGAATCTCTGCAATACTTTTTTTGCCGTGCAGGATAACAAATCTGTCACTTTCCTGTTTGGCCAGATCCAAAAAACCTTTTCTCACCTCTTTGTGAAATGCAAGCGATTCCTGTTCCAATCTGTCAGCATTTTTGGTTTCGATCCTCGATAAACCGATTTCAGCCGGCAAATCGACCAGAAACGTCACATCAGGCCTTAAACCAAAGGTTGCGAAGTTGGTCAGGGTGTCAATGATGTTTCTGGGAATTTTGCGAGCAGCTCCCTGATAAGCGATTGTGGAATCAAAATATCTGTCGGAAATCACAAAATTTCCCTGCTCTAAATTGGGAATTATCCATTCTCCTGTATGTTGACTTCTGCTGGCCATATAAAGCAGTATTTCTGTGCGAGCGATCATTTCTTTATTGTTAGTACTCAAGAGTACATTACGAATATCCTCAGAGATTTTCGGACCACCAGGCTCACGCGTCAGTAAAACATTTTTACCTTGTTCTTTCAAATACTCAGTTAGTAGTTTAGCTTGTGTGGATTTTCCGCAACCTTCTATACCTTCAAACGTTATAAATAGACTTTTCATTATCTTTCCTTTTTTTTAAATTCCACTATTTATCATACCATATCCTTCGACAAGCTCAGGATGACTTGTACGGTTTAAACTTTAATATAATTAACTCCAAAATTTCAAAATTGTACTGCTGAGTTTACTTGTCCCGAAATTATATTCGGGAAAGCATGTGGCAAGCCATAATTCATCATGCCATACCCTTCGATAAGCTCAGGATGACTTCCCTTTTTTCTTTGAAAGAATGACCAATAAATCAAAATCAGCATTTATCAACGCTTCTTTCTTTGCCCTTGTCCATCCTTTAATCTGTTGTTCTGCTGAAACTGCATCATTAGGATTAGTAAAATTCTGGGAAAACACCAATTTTACGGGACGTTTATGCTTTGTATATCCTTTATAAAATCCTAATTTGTGTTCGCTTAATCTTTTTTCTATATCAGAAGTCGATCCTGTATAATAAGATCCATCTGAACATTTAAGAATATAAACCCAATAACTTTTCATTAATTCCTTTAATCAGCAATATGTCATGCTGAGTTTACTTGTCTCGAAATTATATTCGGGAAAGCATGTGGCAAGCCATAATTCATCATGCCATACCCTTCGACAAGCTCAGGATGACATACTATTTTCATCATTTAGCTTTTCCAACAAATCCATCTGCATCATTAACGCATCTTCCTGTGGTTTGTTATAATATTTTTTTCTTTTCCCAATTATTTCAAAGCCTAATTTCCGATAAAGAGCTATCGCTGCTAAGTTAGAAACACGAACTTCCAAAAAAAAATTGGAACAATGGATTTTCAGTAATCTTCCTATCACGAATTTCACAAGCAATTCCGCTAAACCCTGTCTTTGAAATGACGAACTTACAGCCAGGTTTGTAATATTGAATTCATCATACAATAACAGTCCACAAATATAACCAGCTATAGTATTTCCAACTTTTTCCTGCGCTACAAAAGCATAACCGGATTTTATCTCTTCCAGAAACATATCTTTTTTCCAGGGACTGGAAAACAATTTCTTTTCCATTTCCAGAATAATCGGAATGTCCGTAACTTGCATTGGTCTTATTTCGACTTGGATCATTTTTTAATAATATAATTTTTGACCAGGTCGGATGATCACAATACCGTTATTGTTTTTCAAATTATTATTGGTGATGATCCATTTACTTGTAACACCCAGTTTATCAGCAATTTCACCAACAGTATCACCTTTTTTCACAATATAATTCCGCGAGCCTTGAGTTTTGGTTTGATTTCCATAAAGCTTTAATTTCTGACCTGGATAGATTACATTGGAACGTAACCCATTCAAACCTTTGATCTTGCTGATTGTTGTTTTATATTTTCGGGCAATATCGTAAAGTGTATCTCCCCTTTTTACAATATGATGTGTGAAAAAACCGGTATTTTCATTCAAAAACTGCTTTTCCAAAGCTGCTAAAGCTTTTTCATCAACAACTCCATTATTGGGAATTAAGATTTCATAATCTCCCGGAGGAAGAACAACATTATTTACTGCTGAGTATTTTCGTCGAGATTGTTTATATATCTTGATCCAGGGATTCAATTCTAAAATTCTACCCAGAGAAGTTCCCTGCGCTTTAGCCCAGTCATCGATCTTGTAGTGACCTTTCAGCTTCACTTCTACAAGATGGTTCTCATCCAATAATGGTTTCTGTCTTTCCAATATTTTACCAAACAGAGCTTGTTCATTGTCAAATATCAATTTGATCGCTGCAGCACGCCAAACGTATTGCTGTGTTTCATCTGCATTCATCAGAATATCAAAGAAATCATAAACTTCCTGCTGACGAATAACTTTGGCAATACTACCAGCTCCGGCATTGTAAGCACACATCGTGAGCAGCCAATCTTCTGCACCGCGGTTTTTTAGATAATCATGGCTATTCAGCAAGTATTGAGCTGCAGCTTTGGTGGAGAAAAACACATCACGTCTTTCATCCACAAAACTATCGATCCGCATCTTAAAACCTTTTGCCGTGCTGGGCATGAATTGCCAGATACCAGCAGCACCAACATGCGAAGTTGCCATCGGCGTAAGCTGACTTTCTGCGATCGCCAGGTATTTTACATCCAAAGGAATTTTATATTCGGTAAAAATAGAATCAAAAATTGCAAAATATTTTCCGCTGCGGGGAATGAATTTATGTGCTGATCTCAACTCATGTTTAAAAATCTTCTCAAATTTGTTATAAAGTCTTTCATTGGTCAGGTCAAAAACACGATCGGCAAAAACCAGCGAGTCAGGAATATGGAAATTTTGATTTACAGCAACTCTGCTGTTGGAAATATCCAATTCTATTTCCAGTGAATCAATAATAAAATCATAATTTTGAAGTTGCAGGTAAAGAGAATCTAACTTCTGATCTTTATATGAAATGACTTTATATAATGAATCAATAACCGCATTTTCGTTCATAGGTTCTAATTTTTGAATTTCCGGCTCTGCTGTTTTATTTAAACTGCAGCCAGCAACAACTAATATCAATAAAAGAATAATTAATAAGTGTTTCATTTTAGGAAATCTCCATCATTCTTTCCGCATAATTTGTATCGTAATATTTCAAGTAATTTCCTGTTCGTATATCTTCTATCCATTCTTGATGATTTACATACCATTCAATAGTTTCCTGCAATCCATCTTCAAATTTTACTTCCGGTTTCCAGCCCAGTTCATTTTGAATTTTACTGGAATCCAGGGCATATCGGAAATCGTGCCCCTGACGATCTAAAACAAATTGAATGTGAGATTTAGATTCCGGGAATTTTTGTAATAAGTGTTCCACAAGTTTCAGATTTTCCCAGTTATCTCCGGTTCCAACATTATAGGTTTCTCCTGGAATTCCTTTGTGCAAAACAAGATCGATAGCTTTGCAGTGATCATTCACATGCAGCCATTCACGAATATTTTGTCCATCACCATAAAGTGGAAGCTCTTCATTTAGAAGAGAATTCACTATCATTAGTGGAATTAGTTTTTCCGGGAACTGAAAAGGGCCGTAATTATTGCAGGCTCGAATAATATTTACAGGTTGCTTGAAAGTTTGATGTGCCACACGGATAAGCAAATCTGCAGAAGCTTTGCTGGCTGCGTAAGGATTATTGGGATTTAATTTATCATCTTCCTTGCTGGCTATTCCGGTCGGCAAAGAACCATAAACTTCATCCGTGGAGATTTGAACGAATTTCTTTACTTTATTTTCTCGTGACTGATTTAACAATATCTGAGTTCCGATTATGTTGCTTGTAAGGAAAATATCGGGATTTACAATACTTCTATCCACATGAGATTCTGCAGCAAAATGAACAACATAATCAGGATTGAATTGCTCAAAAACGTTTTTTATATCCAGGGCATTTGCCACATCACCTTCCACGGAAATTAAATTTTCCAAGTTTCCGGCATAAGTTAATTTATCAAAATTTATAACCTTACAATCGGGATACTTTCCCAACATATATTTTATGAAATTCGATCCGATAAAACCGGCTCCACCGGTTACCATTACGATCTTCATATCTTTATTTGGATCTTCAAAAAAATTAAAAACTTCATCTTTGTGAGGGGTCATCGAAATTTATTCCTTTCAAATAAGATTGAGTAAAATATAAAAAACAGGAGCTGCCAACAACAGGCTGTCAAAACGATCCAGCACTCCACCATGACCAGGCAGGAAATGCGAGCTGTCTTTTACACCGGCATCTCTTTTCAGCATCGATTCAAATAAATCTCCGAATTGGCCAAAAATACCTACAGAAACAGCCAGGGATAAACTTTGCAGAATTGTATAATTACCAAAATATCCAAAAATAAATGAGGCAACAAAACTCATCAGAATTCCAGCTATAAAGCCTTCGGCAGATTTATTCGGACTAACAGAAAAAACATTGCGATGTTTACCCAGATAACGTCCGGCAAAATAAGCTGCAGAATCAGTAAGCCAGATCATGCCGATCAAACTGAAAAGCAGGAATCCACCATTATCCAGCATTCTTATCCTGAAAAGAGAACTCATAAAAACCGAAATGTAAACACAGAAAAATATCGATGCAGAAACTCTGTTGAATGAACCAGTAATTCGACTTAGCAGAATATCGATTCCGGTAACAACAATAAAAACCAGAACCAGAGAAGCAAACATATGAAAAAGGCTGAAATAAGCTGACATAAAAAAGATCAGAATGCCCATTATCAGGACTACGCGTGGAACATTTATTCCCTTTTCAATAAAGATCTCTCGCAGTTCAAACATGAGCGCTAAAACTACCAAACTCAAAAAAGAGGATAGTACAATTCCACCTGTGAAGAAGATCAATAAGATCGTTGGTATAAAAAACAATGCCATCAAAAGTCTTTTAATAAGTTCCATTAGCTCCTCATTTTTCCTGAATGTCATCCTGAGCGTAGTTGAAGGATGAAGAGCAGGAAAGATTAATCGTCCGTGACTCTTCGACTTCGCTCAGAGTGACAGACAAATTTTTATTTAATTGAGTCTTTGAATATATCTTCAACCCTTAGTCCTCCTAAAGTCGGACAGCTCCCTTGTAAGGTAGCGAATATGGAATTGTCTGTAAATCATCTCTTTCCAAATCTTCTTTTACGCTTTTGAAAATCTATTATCGCTTCCAGGAATTCCTGTTTGGAAAAATCCGGCCAGAATGTATTAGTGAACCAGAGTTCGGCATAAGCAGTCTGCCAAAGCAGAAAATTGGAAAGCCGCTCTTCCCCGCTTGTTCGTATCACCAGATCAACATCAGGCATTCCCGCAGTATAAAGATAATTATTTATCAATTCTTCTGTTATCTCATCAGGAATTTTTTCTTCTTTTATATCTTTTGAAATATTTCTAAAAGCATCTGCCAGCTCTTTTCTTCCGCCATAATTCATGGCAATGTTCAAATGCAATCCTGTATTATTCCAGCTTTTGCGGCAGGTTGCCATCACTTTTTTATTATAGGATTCATCCAATTTTTCTTTAGTACCAATAAACCTGATATTCACGTTATTTTCATTCAGTTCATCGATCTCTTTCACAAGCGAATCCATGATCAATTTTAGTAGATAAGAAACTTCCGTTTTACTGCGTCCCCAGTTTTCGGTGGAAAAAGCATAAACAGTAAGATACTCCAGATCGATATCTCCACAAACTTCCACAATATTGTGAAGAGCCGTCACACCTTCGCGATGTCCCTGAACTCGCTTCAGATCATGTTCTTTTGCCCAGCGCCCGTTGCCATCCATTATGATAGCAATATGCTGCGGCATTTTTTCTTTATCCAGCCTAAAAATCAAATCTTCTAAATTTTTTTCATTCATCTATTATACTCACTTCTTGTAGATCACGGCGTAGTTCAGCATTTCGTAACGAAGCCGGATCATTTCTCAGCTCTCACTTCTAACTTCTGCTCTGCTTTCATTTTAAGAAAAGCGTTTATGAACTGATCCAGATCGCCATCCATAACAGCATCTGTGTTTCCGGTTTCATGATTTGTGCGATGATCTTTCACCATCTGATAAGGATGGAAAACATAGGATCGAATCTGATTTCCCCAACCAATATCAGTTTTAGCATCCTGCAGTTTCTGGCGTTCTTTTTCGCGTTCTTCTTCTCTCATCTGAAAAAGCCTTGATTTCAGGATCTTCATGGCTACTTCTTTATTGATGATCTGCGATCTTTCGTTCTGGCACTGCACCACAATTCCTGTAGGAATGTGGGTAATACGTACAGCCGAATCGGTAGTATTTACTCCCTGACCACCTTTTCCGCTGGAACGATAAGTATCGATGCGCAGATCTTTGGGATCAATTTCTATTTCGTCATCATCTTCAATTATTGGATAAATGAACACAGAAGCAAATGAAGTTTGACGCTTCCCCTGAGCATTAAAGGGAGAAATCCTGACTAGACGGTGAATACCGGATTCCGACTTTAAATAGCCAAAAGCGTACTCACCCAGAATTTCCATCGTTACACTTTTAATGCCTGCTTCATCTCCAGGCTGCAGATCTACGATTTCAATTTTGTAATCAGAATTTTCTGCCCAGCGTTTATACATACGCAGCAGCATTTCTGCCCAATCCTGAGACTCGGTACCACCGGCTCCTGGATGAATCGTGAGAATTGCACTATTTTGATCGGCTTTTCCACTTAACAGAAATTGCGTTTCCACTTTATCCAGAAAGGCTTCATGATTTTTCAATTCACCGGCACCTTCTTGCAAAAGCGAATCATTGAATGACTCTTCCAGAAGCATCAGATAAGTATTAAGGTCATCTGAGATACTTTGCAGTTTATCATCTTTTTCTATTTGATTGCGAAGTCTGGTGAGCTGTTGGGTTACTTTTCTGGCATTCTTCTGGTCATTCCAGAAATCAGCGTCTTGTGTCTGCTTATCCAGCTGGCTTATCTTCTGCTTGATGGCAGAAGTGTCAAAGTAACCTCCTGATATAATCGATGCGGCTGTTTACTTCTTCTACCTGTTTCTGAAAATCTATATATTCCATTATTTAATCTCCTGATGTAACCAAAATCTTTCTGCAGACTATTTTGTCTAATTTTTTCTGAAGTTATCTTTGCCACTCATCAAATTTGTGATATCAGTCATTTCATGATTTACCAATTGCCAACTGGTAGAAATCTCGTTACCTTCAATCTTTCCGATCCAAGTGGTAAGTGCATCGCAGGATTCGGTATCACTTTTCCAAATCACGCTGAATGTGATGCAATCTTCGTATATAAAACCGGTTAGAGGATAAGGAATATTACGACAGGGAAAGCTTTCTTCTTTATTTATATAATAACCACTTAACTTGCCGTTTACCTCATCTACAGTTTCTATATTAAGTATGGAACCTGCAGCATTAGTCCAGCTTGAATTTGCCAGAGATATCTGCAAATTTTCCGCATGCAACAAACAAAGAACTAAACACAGAAACATAAAAACAACTATCGATCTCACTCTCATAACATTCTCCTTGTGCGACAAGAAGTTGCATAAGTAATCGTGGAACGAGGAGTTAAGACTCTTCGATTCCACCTGATCTTTCACGGTCAGTAGCCTACCGGGATGTGCGTTGAAAGTAATTTCGAGGTGCAAAGCTCTCGGGACAACGATTGCTGTTGAGGATTAATCGTGAGATTAACCAAATCTGCCAGCAGAAAGGCAGACAGTAACAAGGCTGGGGTAATATGGTTAACAGAAGTGAATGAGTGATAAACATCGTTATGTTTGAACAGCCTAAACTGCTGAAAGGCTGTAGCCAAAAGGCGAGAGGACAGGTTGCATTAAGGCGGCTTTAATGCAC
>JAIPJH010000048.1 GCA_021734245.1 Candidatus Cloacimonadota bacterium
CACTGGGTTATTCATGGGAAAAGCAAACAAAGCCTTTTGTAGTAACCATTTCAATGGTTTATCATTTGTGCAAACGGTTGAAACCGTTGTCCGATATATTTCTGGTATCAAGATTCCCACGAATGAATTCGTGGGCTTTACTGGATAAGGTTTTGGACGAATAAAATAGCAACAATTTCATTTATTGTAATAAAGTGGGTTTATACATTCCAAATTTTTCGGGGGTTGCGTGAAAAAACTAGCAACCAGCAACAAGCAACCAGCAACAAGAAACGAGCAACAAGAAACGAGCAACCAGCAATCCGGCTACGAAGTAAAAGAGAAATATCTTTCGTTCCCAAACGGGAGTTTAGGAACGAGAAGAAATGTGTGGAGTTTAGGAACGAGAAGAAATGTGTGGAGTTTGGGAACGAGAAATTCTACCACTCTAAAGTCTAAAGTCTAAAGTCTAAAATCTGTACTCTAAATTCTATTGCACCGGCGACATCAAACGAGCGATCTTAACAGCTAATTTGAACCAGATCGGACGCTTGCTGTAATCTTCTACTCCCACCTGGAAACTATTCTGCAGATCATCGTTCAACATAGCTTCCACTCGGGAAGCGAAATTCTTATCGGAGAAAAGCAGATTGATCTCGAAATTTATACGGAAGGAACGATTGTCCAGATTTGCAGTTCCCACTACGGCTTTATCATCATCGATCAACATAACCTTCTCATGTAGGAATCCTTTCTTATAACGATACACTTTTACGCCGGATCGAGTTGTTTCTTCCAAATATGAAAATGAAGAAAGATAGGTAAGAAGTAAATCGGATTTTTGTGGAATTACCAGTCGCACATCAACTCCACGCATCGCTGCAAGCTGAAGTGAAGTAAGAACCTGCTGGTCGGGAACGAAATACGGACTTACGATCCATAAACGCTTTTTGGCACTATTAATGGCCTGTACAAAAAATATACCACAGGTTTCCTGCTCATCTGCCGGTCCTGAAGAAACACTCAAAACTTTGTTGTTGCAGCCTGGAACGGCTTCCGGTTCCCAGTTAAGATCGGGAATGAAATTCGTAACCCAATACCAGTCGGAAAGGAAAGGCAGTTGAATTGTTTGAACAGCCGGGCCTTCGATCATAACGTGTGTATCTCGCCAGTAACCGTATTTAGGATGAATTCCCAGATATTTTTTACTGATGTTACAACCACCGACATAAGCTTTCTTGCCATCTACAATTACTATTTTTCGATGATTACGGAAATTCAGTCGCAATTTAAAACTGAATCTCTTCCTGGTTTTAAAACTGGTGATCTGTATTCCTTTCTCACGCAGTTCTTCCACATAACTTTTTGGCAGCAAATGACTTCCAATATCATCATAAAGGAAATAGATTCTAACTCCTTCTTGATTCTTTTTGACCAGAAGGTCTTTCAGCTGCCTTCCCAGAACATCATCATGAACCATGTAGAATTGGATCAGAACATAATCTTTTGCTTCTTCAATTCCTTTAAAAATATCTTTGAATGTTTCATTGCCATCGATAAGCAACTTTGCTCTGTTACCTTTTGTAAATGGCAGTCTGGCCAGTTTTTCCATAACCTTGAAATCATTGTCGGTATCTTCCAATATCAGGTTTTTCTTTTCTAATTTTTTTAGAAGACAATCAGCAACATTTTTTATTTTCACGTTTCCCGAACGCATTGCTTTCACATAAGCATAAAATTTTCTGTCTCCAAAAATATAATAAAGCGGAAGTGCCAGATAGGGAAACACAATCAGTGAAACCGCCCAGGCGATAGAACCCTGAGCTGTTCGACCTTTCCAGATAGCATCCAAACTGGCAATGATTCCCAGAATATAAATTACAACTACAATTACATACCAGAATGAATGGATTACATCGAGCATTTAAATATCCTTATTGAATGCAAAATCTTTTCCGATTTTCATTAAGATCTGATCGTAGAGCATGGATAGTGTGATAGAATAGGGAATATTTCTTTTGGCATGCTGAGCAATGCTGTAGGCTTCCATAATGCGATTTTGATCCAGATATAGTTTTATGATCTCGATATAAGCTCCCGGATCGGTTGGAGCCAGCTTGATGCTGCGGAGAAGTAGATCAACAGCTTTTGTATTCTTGCCGATCTTGGAACAAACAAGTCCGTAGTTTTTTAAAAAGTGTGGTGTATTCACATTCAATTTATCAGCACTTTCAAAGTCCAGATATGCTTTCAACCAATTCTTCAGATTCATGTATATAAGGCCCTTCAAATAGTAGATTGAACCTTTTTTTCCATAACTCTTCTCAGCCAATTCCAGGTAATGAATTCCTTTCGTAAATTCACGACGTGTATACAGGAGTTCAGCCAGAAAAATATGAGGTAATTCAGAATTCATTGGATAATTATTTTTGAATAATTTCTCAAGACAATCAATTGCTTCGTCAACTCTGTTCAGCTTGGAAAGCACAAATGCTTTATTATACAGCAATTCGGGAGAATTTTCTGGTAGAATATTATAATAATTCAAAGCAAGGCGATATTCATTTAAAGCCAGAAAGCAGTTTCCAATGCGAAAATTGATCAGATCTTTGCGATCGAAAATGGGAAGGAGTTTTTGATATTCCACTATAGCTTTGCGAAACAGCTTTTTAGATTGATACAATTCTGCTAAAGACAGCTGCAATTTGCTGTTATTCGGGTATTCATTTACACTCGATTGCAGAAGTTCTCTGGCTCTTAGCCAGTTTTTGTTTTGCAAATACCTTACCTGCCACAAAATGTTATCAACTTCATTCATTGTATATTTGCTCTATTGATTCTGGTATAATTGCACAATTGCCTGGTAAATATCTTCAAAATCGAAACAGCGATTGATGAAATTCCGCACTTTTGCACCTTCTCTGTAGCCTTTGGTATAAAACGCCAGATGAGATCGCATTTCTTTGATAGCTCTTCCATATCCTTTTTCATGTTGTAAAAGATCAAAATGTCGTTTTATGATGGCAAGCTTTTCTTTTACTTCAGGTTCAGTTTTAATACTCGTTTTCTGGAATTCCTTGATCTGATTGAAAAGCCAGGGTTTGCCAAGTATGCCACGGCCGATCATTACCGCATCGCAACCAGTTTCACTGAACATTTTTTCTGCACTTTCTATATCATCTATATCACCATTTCCTACTATCGGAATTTTTAGATTGGATTTTAATTCTGTTATCAAACTCCAGTCACTTTTTCCTGAAAACATCTGTGCTTTTGTTCTGGGATGAAGGCAGATCATATCTGCACCGGCATTTTCCATTCTCTGCCCGAATTCGGTTGCATTTATGCTGAATTTATCCCAACCCGCTCTTATTTTTACGGATAGTAGGATTTCAGTTCCCCCTAAAACATTTTTAATTTCCTGCACAATCTTCTCAGCAATTTCGGGTGTTTTCATCAAGGCGGAACCAGCTCCGCGTTTTACCACTTTTTTTACCGGGCAACCCATATTGATATCGATGAAATCAGGTTTTGAAGATAAAATTAATTCTGTACCTTTTCTCATTATTTCTGCATCAGAACCAAAAAGCTGAATTCCAAATGGTCGTTGATCTTCATTAAATCTGGCATATTTCATGGTTTTATCGTTGTTGTAGATCAGTCCATCCGCACTCACCATTTCACTGACTACGACATCGGCACCACATTCTTTACAAATGGTTCTGAATGCTTTATCGGTGTAGCCGGCTAAAGGTGCCAGCCACAGTTTTTTTCTGATCAGTTTTTCTAATTTTATCTGCCTTGAATTTGTTGATTTCATTTTTTTGAAAATTATCTATTAAGTATTTTTTAGTTGGAAGATCATAATGCCTGCTGCTACTGCAACGTTCAATGATTCCACATTTGAAGAAATCGGGATGTTAATATTTTCGAATCCCATTTCATAAATTTCAGGTCGAACGCCCTCTGCTTCTGAACCTAAAACAAGAATACAATTTTCATTTGATCTTTCTACTTCACCAAGATCTTTTGCATTCTGCAGAGTAGAAACAAAAATTTGAGCCCTCTGCTTTTGAAGCCAGTCAAGATCGTGCACTTCCGATGGCAGCACAAAAACTGTTCCCAGCGAAGATCTAATTACTTTTGGATTGAATATTTCGCAGCAATCAGGAGAAAGCACGATGCCATCCAAACCGGCTGCAGATGCTGTTCGAAAGATAGTTCCCAGATTTCCCGGTTCTTTGATGTTGTCTAAATAAAGCAGAAACTTCCTGCTATTTATTTTTGGTGTTTCAGTTGGCAGCAAAGCAGCAATATTTTGCGGATTCTTTGTTGCAGTGATCTTTTCCATTTGCCAGTTTTGGAGCTTAATTTGTTCAGTTACACTCGCTATATTATCTGGTAAATCAGCTTCATCACTATAAAAAATCGTATCGATATGAATGTGATTTTCTATCAGGAGTTCTATTGTTCTTTTGCCTTCTACAATAACTTTCCCAAACTGCTGACGATACTTTTTCTGCTGGAGTCTGGCAAAATCTTTTAATTGATTTTTAGTAATTTCCTGCATTGAAGAGAATTAGTTCTGATAGATTTTTTTTATGATTTCAAAATCCACATCATCTATTTGATGCGGTTTTAAATAGATATTCGCATATTGCGTAAAAAGTCCGCTATCGATGAAAAGCGTCAGCAGATCAGGATCGATATCACGATCTTTTGCCATGAAAGCTAAAATTTTGAACGTCTGGGAAAGTGTTTTATCCGATTTGTAAGGTCGATCGCTGGCAGTGAGAGCTTCAAAAATATCGGCAACAGCAATCACACGTGCTTGAAGCGGAAGCTCATCTTCTGTTAGTTGGGAAGGATATCCTTTACCGTTCAACTTTTCATGATGAGACGCAGCAAAAAGTGGTACATTGCGGAATTTTTTTGGAAATGTTAATTCATCCAGTAATTCCAAAGTTACCGAAGCATGTTCATGCATTTTTTCCATTTCTTTTGGAATTAAAGTTCCTTTCCTTATGCTGAGATTATTGAATTCATCTTCCGTAATGATGAAATAGTTCTTGCCCTCCGAAGAATAATTGAAGGTGAAAATCTCGGTTAATTTATTATAAATTTCATCGTTCATATATTCGCTGCTTTCATTGCATGTTATCAGGATTTCTTTATATTCTTTTACTTCATTAATGATCTTGTCAAATTCTCCATACTTTTCTTTTGGAGCCAGTGCTTTATCTCTTTCAATTATAGCAATCACCATATCTATACGTGTTTTCACCATTTCGATGCGATCAAAAATCGTTTCCAGTTTCTTACTTTTATCCATTATATAAACGGGTGTCGTGATCTTGCCAACATCGTGCATCCAGCCAGCAATACTGAGTTCCTGGATTTCATCTTCATCGAATTTGTAATCTTTGAAAATAGTATTATCTTCATTAACTTTCTGGAACAGCATTTCGGAAAGCGTGGCAACTCTGGTAATGTGACCTCCGGTATTTTTAGATTTCCGGTCAATTGCTTTAGCGATACTTTTGATGAATTGATGAAGTAATTTTTCCAGGTTCTGGATTAGCTTCTTATTGGAAAGTGCGATTGCAGCTTGCGATGCCAGAGAATCCAGGAATATGATATTTCTTTTAGCAAATGGTACAATTTCCCCATCATCATCTATGGCATTAATAAGTTGAACAACTCCCAAAATATCATTTTCGTGATTTTTTAACGGTATTGCTGCCATGGAAATCGATTTATAATTATTTGCCCTATCGTATTTTTTGGTACCGGAAGCATCAAACAAATCCTGTTTATATACATCATTGATCTTTTTTGGTTCTTTTGTATGATAAACATAAGCAACGAAATTTTTCATGCGTTTATTGCCATCTGCATCATAAAGCTGTACAGGTGGCCATTTGGATGTGTCAGCAGTACCCATATGCAATTTTTTTGATTTCGTGCATACAACTTTAAAATCAAGATGTTGCTGATCATCAGAAACTGTATAGACGGTTCCTGCATCAGCATTTGTGAAGAACATCGCCTCCTTTAGAATCAATTCAAAGAAAGCGTTGATATCCTGAGTTGCCGACAGAGCGATCCCCACATTTGTCAGTCTTTTTATCGATTCTGTCAACCTCTTGATATCGTACATCAAAATCCTCTTATCTTTTATAATTTGACATAATTTTTATTACTTAGTAAATGTCTGTTCAATATTGATATTATGTCAATGAATTAATTTCAGGATAGAAGAGGAAATAATGATAGACAATGAAACTCTTACCTTTATACAAAAACAGAAAGCACCACTTTCTTCTGTTATTATTTGTGCGGGAAGATCATCACGAATGGGGCAGGAAAAAGCATTGTTAAAAATACGTAATTATACTGTTTTGTCGTTAATTGTAAACAGTCTGAACGAATATTCTGAGACAATTGCGATCGTGTTGAATGCACATAATCACAAAATGATAAGAGAGAGTTTGATTGAGTCTGATATAGAATGGCAGGGAGTTCATTTTGCAATAAATAAAAATGCCGAAAAAGGAATGTTCACTTCCATCAAGCAAGGTTTGGAATCTGCTGTAAAAGAGAAACCTACACTTCTTCATCTTATCGATCAACCGTTTATAAAAGATGAAACCTACGATGCCTTGGAAAACAGCTTGGATGATGATCATTTGATCTTTCAACCATCGGTAAAAATAAATGGAAAATTCAGAGCTGGACATCCCATTATTTTTCAGCCGGAATTTCGCGACTTTCTTTTAAAACAACCTGATGATACAAATTTAAAAGAAGTTCTAAAGAGATTTCAGGATAAGATAAAATACGTCGAAGTTGACGATGAAGCTATTTTGCATAATATTAACACGATGGAAGAATTTGAAGCAAAATTAAAGGAAATATAAAATTTATGGAAACACCGATTTTTGAAATAATAGAAAAAGCAGCCGAAAATCAGAAAAAAGGCATTGCATTTGTGATGGCTACCGTGGTGGAAGGTGTGGAAAAAACACCGGGCAGAAGCGGATTTAAACTGCTTTACTATCAAGATGGCAGTATTGATGGAACAGTTGGTGGCGGCAAATTAGAGAGATTGGTTCTGGATAAATGCAGCGAGATCTTCCAAACCCCAAAAAGTGCACTTCTGGAATTTGCACTCACCGAAACTTCAGAAGGAATCGGCATGGCATGTGGCGGAACAGCTAAAGTTTTTCTGGAATATTTTCCTCCTACGAAAAAAGCCTACATTTTTGGTGCTGGCCATCTTTGCAGAAGTGTGGTTCCACTTCTAACTTCTATCGGTTTTTACTGCGTTGTGATCGATAACAGAGAAGATTTTGCCAATAAAGAAAGAATTCCTTTGGCAAAAGAAGTTCTGGCTGTTGATTATCTGAAATTCCTGGAGAAATTTGAACCTGCCGAAACTGATGCTATTCTAATTTTCACGCATGGTCATATCCACGATTTTGATATTCTGGATGCTCTTTGCAGAAACAATGTAAAGGCAAAATACATTGGCATGATCGGATCTAAAACTAAAGTAAAACAGGCAATCGATAAAATTGAAAAATCAAAATATGCTGGTGATCTGATCTCAAAAGTTTTTGCACCGATCGGCTTGAACATTGGTAAAACCACAACGCAGGAAATTGCCATCGCCATTTCTGCCGAGATTTTAGCAGTTTACAATGATGTGAAGAAGATAGAACATTATAAAAATGAAAAATAAAAAATTTCGTAGCTTGAAGTGCCAGATTGAGAAAGATGAAACTGGAGTTTCAAGTGGTATTGTGTTCCCAAACAGGAGTTTGGGAACAAGAAGTTTGTGTGGAGTTTTGGGAACAAGAAGAACCTTGCGAAGGTTTTGGAACTTCTTGCTTGATCGACCTTCGCAAGGTTAGGATGCATAGCTCGATCTCTCAGATCGTGGAAAAAGCTCCTCTTCGCAAGGGGAGAAGCGGGTTTAGTGTATCACGATCTCTCAGATCGTGGGAACATCTCCCCTTGACAGGGAAGAAAATCGGAAATTTATAAATTGAAGAGGTAAAATAAATGGAAGCTTTTGAAAATTTATTGCAGCAGATACCATATGTAGATTCACCGTTTATGATCAAGGTCTTAAAATCGATCATATTTCTGGCATTGCTTTGGCTTATCAAGATCATCATCAGGCAATTCGTTCTAAAAAGGATTTCCGATGTAAAAGTGCATTATCAGTGGCGCAAAATCTTGAATACTATTTTTGTAATACTGGGTTTTATCATCATCGGGCGCATCTGGTATGAAGGCGTCCAGTCGTTAGTTACTTATCTTGGTTTGCTCTCTGCCGGTATCGCAGTTGCTCTCAAAGATCCCATTTCCAATCTGGCAGGCTGGCTTTTCATCGTTTCGCGCAAACCGTTTGATGTGGGTGATAGAATTCAATTGGGAGAATACGCCGGAGATGTGATCGATTTGAGTGCTTTTCAAATTTCTATTTTGGAAATTGGCAACTGGGTGCAGGCAGATCAATCGACCGGCAGAATTATTCACATTCCAAATGGGAAGATATTCACTCAGGAACTGGCAAATTACGATAAAGGTTTCAAATATATCTGGAACGAGATTCGTGTTCTTATCACCTTTGAAAGCGACTGGCAGAAAGCTAAAAAAATCCTGCTGGAAATTGTCAATAATAAAGGCGAAAACATCTCAACTGCCATGGAAAGACAGATAAAGCGAGCAGCCCGAAAATTCATGATCTACTACAAAAATCTTACACCGATTGTTTATACCGATGTAAAAGATAGCGGAGTTCAACTCACGATTCGTCACCTCTGCGAAACCAGAAGAAGAAGAGGATATAACGAAGCCATCTGGGAAGATATTCTTACCGAATTTGCCAAACACGACGACATCGATCTGGCATATCCTACTACCAGGTTTTACAAGTTGGGCGAGGAAAAGTGAATATTAAAAAACTTATCCCTTTATTCGCGCTAATTTGTGTTAATTCGTGGTTAGTCTCTACCACCTGGTACATCAATCTTGACGGTACAGGTGATTTCACAACCATCCAGGAAGGAATAAATGCTTCAGTAGATAATGATACCGTCCTTGTTTATCCAGGTACATATTACGAGAACCTTGATTTTAATGGAAAGAGTATCACACTTTGCAGTCAGGAACTGATAACAGGAAATTCTCAATTTATTAATTCTACGATCATCGATGGACAAAATCTTGAAAGCTGTATTCGTATTCATAATGGTGAAACAAATGCTATCATTCGAGGATTTACGATCCAGCACGGTTACGGAACTCAATTCTGGTCACATGATGGTGGAGGAATCTTAGTACATGATTATAGTACAGCATTTATTACAAATTGCATTATAAAACATAACAAAGCTTCTCTTGGGGCTGGCATTTACGCCAGGCATGGATTTATCAATCTTTCGGGAGTAACTTTGTACGAAAATTATGGCGTTTGTGGAGGGGCAGTATATCTTGATGACGACAGTTCACTAAATTGTGATCCAGATAATTTATGCAATATCTATAATAATTATGCAGGTAGAGGATCGGATATTTATGTACAGGACACAGGAAACATCGAAGTAATAGTAGATACTTTTACTGTTTTTAATCCCAGTCGCTTCTTTGCTGAATATTATGAAGGTTCAACATTGACGGTTAATATCCAAAACAACTGGATGAACTTAATTCCGGAAGATCTTTATGTTTCCACAAACGGTGATGATAATAATAGCGGAATAACTATTAATGAACCTTTGAAAACAATTTCCTGGGCAATTCACAAAATTCAAGCCAATGAACAGAATCCCAGAACAATTCATATAGCAAACGGTACATATTCTTACCAAGAGAATCAACAAATCTATCCAATTGGATGTAAAGAATTCGTTTCAATAGTTGGTCAAGATATGGATAATACGATACTTTGTAATGATTTCATAGGAACAAATCTTATAGGATTTAATATAAGTAATGAGATTGAAATTAGTGATATTACTTTAAGAAATAGTTCATCTTTACATACTGAAAATGTAGTATATTTTTCAGATATGGAATGTTTAACTTTAAATAATATAAATATATCTAATAATTCTAATATTGATTATATTTTTACAGATAATAATCAATTCAGTTATTATAATAATTTATTAATTGAAGATAATATAATAGAGGGATACTCTGCTGCTGTTTATTTGAGAGGGAGTGGATATCTAAAAAATAGCATTATCAGTAATAATACAAATCTCAGCAATCCACCAATTGGTTGTGAAGTTGCATTGCATATTTCAGCTCGGGGAAATGATAGTGAATTCAATATTGAGAATTGTGTAATTTCAAATAACAATACTGCTAATTCTGAAAGCTGTATTGTTAAAGTAAATAATTATAATGGAAATGAACCAACAATTCGCTTTACTAATTGTATATTTAATGATAATTACTGTGCTGATAATTTTCTATTCTGTAATTATAATTTTAATGGAACAACTATAATGAATAATTGCACACTGGCAGATAATACAACTGGCGGTTCATTTTACAGCCATACAATTGATTCATATGGAGACTTGATACTTAATAATACAATCATGCATAATGATCCAGACTATGAAATCTTTCTTAAAGATGATACTATTAACGGCAATGTAAATGAATGTATAGTTAATTACAGCAATATCAAAAACGGAGAAGCTGGAACATATAATCAGAATAATGCAAATATAATAAGCTGGGAAGATGGTAATATCAGTTTAGATCCTCAATTCTTGCTTTCACAAGAAAATCCTTATCAACTTTCCGAATATTCACCCTGCATCGATACCGGCACTCCGGATACAACAGGTTTACTCCTTCCACCTTATGATCTTCTATATCATGAACGTATCTGGGATGGAGACAATAATGGAGAAGCTATCATCGATATGGGCTGCTATGAATTTGGTGCAGATTCAGTAGGAGTTGAAAATCACCAGTTACCAATGACAAATTCACAAATGACCAATTATCCCAATCCTTTCAATCCATCCACGACGATTTCTTTTGATTTAACCGCTAAGGACACAAATACCGCGAAGATTGAAATCTACAATTTGAATGGCCAGAAAGTAAAAATTCTTTCTGTCACTCTGAGCGAAGTCGAAGAGTCAGGTATTAATCAATTGAAAGTTCCCCGTCTTTCGACGCAGCTCAGGATGACCCAAGCGGGGAAAAATAGCTATTCCGTCATTTGGAACGGCACCGACCAAAGCAACAAGCCTGTCTCCAGCGGAATCTACTTTGCACGATTAAAAGCTGAAAATGTAGAAGCAAGCTGTAAGATGCTGCTGTTGAAATAAATTTGGACTCGACTTCAGAAGAACAAATTAAGACTCGAGTTGAGAATGAAAAGCCTTAAGATTGTATTCTGAAGTCCCGCTTTCAGCTGAACTCCAGTCCACGAGAAGAAAAGAGAGAGAAAAAATAGAATAATTCGGGTTTTAACCCTTCAATTGGGCTAAAGCCCTTTTTTATGATTGTTTTAAAATCCCCGCGATAAATCACGGGGCTATTCATTTGGACTAGAGATTAGAGTATGAAAATCGTCATTTTTTACAGTTACGTAGAAATATGTTGTATAACCCTTCTTTTGAAATAAAAAAAATCTATACCGAACTTTGTTCGTTTTGGTTCGATGCAAAAAAAACAATTTTCCTTTTTTCAATTGACAATTCACCTTCCAAACGGATTTTTCAAAACCATAAAAATAAAGTTGAAATGGAGCAGGAATGAAAAAAACGATCTTACTGATTTTTCTTTCTTTCTCTTTCTTTCTCTTTGCGGAAAGCACCTTCACAGTGATGGATGCGCCAAATGATGATGGATCAGCTCTTATCATCAACTGGAATATCGATCATCCCGATTTAGTGAAGATCGTGCTGCAAAAGGAAAAAGCGAATGGAGAAATAGTTGTTTTAGTAGAAACAGATCAGCAATTCGGAAAATATGTGGATGGAGAAAGTGTAACTGCCGGAACAGAGTACGGTTATCAGTTGTATGCTTTTGACTCAGCTGATCAGCAAATTGCAAAATACGAAGGTTTTGGAACAGCCAAAGTTCAATGGTTCAACACAAATAAAATATCGCTTCTCTTCATGGTGGTAGTTTTAACTGCGGCGATAGTTTATTTCATCTTCTCGGCCAAAAGCGGTAAGGAGCTTTATATTCGCAAGATCAGCGGTTTGGAATCTATGGATGAATCTGTGGGGCGTGCCACAGAAATGGGTAAACCGATTCTGTTCGTGCCGGGAATTCTGGATTTGAACGATATGCAGACGATTGCCGGCTTAACTATTTTGGGGCATTTAGCAGTGAAAACTGCGCAATACGACACCAAGCTGATCGTGCCGGTATGCCGTTCCATGGTACTTTCCACTGCCAAAGAAATCGTTAAGGAATCTTATCTGAAAGCAGGTCGCCCCGATGCCTACGATCCTGATTCGGTTTTCTATCTGACAGATGATCAGTTTGGTTTTGTAGCAGGTGTGGACGGCATTATCGTGCGAGAAAAACCAGCAGCCAATTTCTATCTGGGAGCTTTTTATGCTGAATCTTTGATTCTGGCAGAAACCGGATTTGCCAGCGGAGCTATCCAAACTGCTGGAACTGCCATGCCGAGTCAATTACCATTTTTCGTGGCAGCCTGCGATTATACACTGATCGGTGAGGAACTTTTTGCAGCTTCCGCCTATCTTTCCAAAGAGCCGCATCAGCTGGGAAGTTTGAAGGGTCAGGATTTGGGAAAAGCTATTTTTGTGATCGTATTAACAGCCGGAATTATCATGGAAATATTCGGAATTCACTTCCTGAAAAATTTCCTGACTCTGCATTAAGGAGACAGCTATGAAAAGACAGATACCATTAATAATAACATTTTTAGTCGGATTTATCGTCATTTTTTCCGAGTTCATTCCACAGAGATTTTTCGGTCAGATTTCAAGCACTTTGGAAGAATGGTTTCTCATCATTTCCGGTTTTGCTATCATATTGGGACAGCTCAGTTTGTTCAAAGTAAATTTCCTGAAAATAAAATTTAAACAACCAAACTGGCCATATTACATTGTTACTCTGATCAGTTTTGTTGTCATGGTTGGTTTTGGAGCTTTCTGGGGAACGGAAACCAGTTCCGGATTTCTGGGAGATGGAGCCAAGATCGTGGCAACGCTTGGCGATAAACCGTTTGATTACCTGTTCCATAATGTATATCAACACCTGAGTGCCACAATGTTCTCGCTGCTGGCATTCTTCATTGCATCGGCAGCTTATCGTGCTTTTATTGCCAGAAATGTTGAATCTAATCTTCTGCTGATCGCAGCTGTATTGGTTATGCTGGGAAATACCAGTCTGGGAAGTGCTCTTACAGGCTGGCTGCCGGAATCTCTCAAATTTCTGCATCTACCGCGCATTTCAGAATTTATTATGAAATATCCCAACACGGCCGGGCAGCGAGCCATTATGATCGGAGCCGGTCTTGGTCTTATTGGAAGTTCATTACGGATCATTCTGGGAATTGAACGTTCCTATCTGGGAGGTAAATAATGAGTGCGCATAAACAAATTGACCGACGCTGGATCTTCCTGCTGATCTTTATCTGCGTTGCTCTACCGCTCATCTTTGTGATCGGGCTTCCCATTGAAACAACAGAAAACTCCAGGTTGGTCTACGATCTGGTTCAAAATACACCTCCGGGCAGCAAGGTGATTCTTTCTTTCGATTACGATCCTGGCAGTAAACCGGAACTTCATCCCATGGCAACAGCTGTGATGAAAAATTGTCTGGAAAGAAATGTAAAAGTAATAATTACAGCTCTCTGGCCGATGGGCGTGCAGATGGCGGAAGAAATTCATGAAGAACTTAAAACCGAATATCCCCAAATGGAATATGGCGTAGATTATGTGAATCTTGGTTTCAAAGCTGGCGGTATGGTTACAGTGCAGGCGATGGGGAAGAGCTTCAGAACTATTTTTCCGACCGATCTGAATGGAACCTCCATCAATGAACTGCCCATCATGAACGGCGTGAAGAATTTTGATAACATCGCTTTTGTCTGCTCGTTTTCGGCTGGCGATCCCGGCATTAAACAATGGGTTCAGATAACCCACGATACTTTCGGCAAACCTGTTACCGGCGGCGTGACTGGAGTTAGCGCTCCGGCTGTGTTGCCATACGTGAACGAACAACAGCAGTTAACTGGGCTTCTGGCCGGTTTGAAAGGAGCTGCAGAATATGAATTCATGGTGAAAAAACCAGGAACTGCAACCAGTGGAATGGACGCCCAATCTATAGCTCATCTGCTGATAATTATTTTTATCGCCATTGGAAACATCAACTATTGGCGAAATAAGAAGAAAGAAGCAAAAGGAGGTGAATAATGTTGCATTTTTTTGAAGTTTTAGGAGTTTGGCTGGCAGCACTGTTCACTTTTGCCATCTATAGTTTTTTGTACAAAGATAATCCGTTTTACAAAGTTGCAGAGCAGATCTTTGTTGGTCTTTCTGCCGGTTACTGGTTCATCTACACGGTCTATTCAATTTTGATACCGAACTTGTTTTTACCGCTTTCGGAAGATTTTACCGGTAATTGGATCAAGATGATTCCAGCTGTTCTGGGAATTATGATGCTGCTTCGTTTGATTCCTTCCATCGATTGGGTCAGTCGTTATCCGGTAGCATTTGTCATCGGTACAACTTCCGGAGTTTTCTTTTTAAGATATTTGAAATCCGATGTCATCAATCAGATGACAGCAACCATGATAAATCCATTTACCGGAGGAGATTGGGTCGTTGTGATTGGCCAGCTGCTGCTGGTGGTTGGAACCATAACAGGAGTGATCTATTTCTATTTCAGTAAAAAACATGAAGGAGCTTTCGGTGTAACTGCCAAGATCGGGATTTACTTTTTGATGGTAAGTTTTGGTGCAGCCTTCGGATATACAGCGATGGCGCGTATTTCTTTGCTTATTGGAAGACTGCAATTCCTGTTGGGAGACTGGCTGGGAATAATTGGCCATTAAATTAAATAAAAAATCCTTGCGAAGGTTTTAGCACTTCCTGCTTGTTCGACCTTCGCAAGGTTAAATTCAGTGTAACTCGATCTGCCAGATCGAGAAAGAAGAAACAGGAGTTTCGTTGCTAAATTCGTTCTTCGTTCCCAAACGGGAGTTTAGGAACGAGAAGATTTGTGTGGAGTTTAGGAACGAGAAGAAAAAAAATCCTTGCGAAGGTTTTAGCACTTCCTGCTTGTTCGACCTTCGCAAGGTTAAATTCAGTGTAACTCGATCTGCCGGATCGAGAAAGAAAGCTCCCCTTTGTAAGGGGAGAAGCGGCTTTAGCCGTAGAGGGGTTTAATGAAAGTCGTAAGTGTAGCTGGATATCATCATACAGGAAAAACAACAGTAGTGGTAAATCTGATAAAAGAACTTCGCAGAAGAGGTTACACGGTTTCTTCGATCAAAGATATCCATTCTGAGAAATTCTCTATGGAGAAAATCGGCAGCAACAGCTGGAAGCATTGGGAAGCCAGCCAGAATGTAGTTATTGCCAGAGGATTGACTGAAACTTACCAGGTGTGGCATCAGCAGCTTAGTTTGCAGCAGATGCTTTCCAAACTGAATACAGACTGGGTGGTAGTGGAAGGAATGCGTTCCGAACCACTTCCACGTATAATTTGTGCGGAAAATAAACAACAATTAGATGAACTGGTGGATGGTACTGTTTTGGCAATTTCCGGTAAATATGCCAACGATCATGTTTTTCATGATGATCTTCATGTTTTTAAAGCAGATAAAGATATCCAGGAATTAACTGATCTGGTGGAAAGAAAGGTTTTCGAAGTTCTTCCGCTTCCAAAGCAGGAATGTTGTGGAGAATGTGGTTTCAGCTGCCGGGAAATGGTAGAAAACATCCTGCAGGGAAAAATGCAGAGAAGTGATTGCAAAGTAGACAACAATGTTGCCATAAAAGTAGAAATCGGTGATGAGCAGCTTGATCTTGTACCGTATGTTCAAAACACATTCAAAGATATAATTGAAGCCTATCTGCAAAATTTGAAAGGATATAAAAAGGGAAAGAAAATAAAGATAGAAATTAATAATTAACCTAAACCGGGAGGTTAAAATGAAATCGAATTTGATCATCCAGAAACAAAAAAGGCAGGTTATAAAAATTTGTAAATCTCCCAAAATGTTCAAGAAAGAACTTTATATCTATCAGAAGAATCTGCCCTTCACACCCAGATTAATAGATCATGATGGCAAAAATACTTTGATGCTGGAATATATTGATGGCATTCCAATTGGTGAGCTGGCACAATCAGATTTTAGTAAAATAGCTGAACTGTTTTTGCAGCTGCATAACCTTGAAAATAAAAAGGGGAAAGTGATATGTCATTATGATAACAATCCCAAAAACTACCTTTTCAAAAACGGAAAATACTTTATGATAGATTTCGGTGAATGGAAATATGACAGACCGGAGATCGATCTGATCCACTTTCTGCTTTTCTGGGCTTCCATTTACAATAAAAGGAAATTTGATATTGCCTTCAAAAAACTGATGCAATCCTACCTGAAAAGTGGTGATATAAATCCTTTGGAATGGGAAATGTTGATACCGGAAGTAATTGAGCATTTCGATTCTCGGCGAGAAAGATACGGAAAAATCGAGATAAATGCTGATGTGAATGAAAATAGGGAAAGACTAAAAAATATCTATCAATAAAAAAAGCCCCCAAAACGGGGGCAAAATCTTTAAAAAAAATTTCTTACATTTCTCCCGTAAAGAAGTGCATCAGCTGTTCGCCAGCTATTATTTCAATTTCTACTAAGGGATATTCAACTCCATAAGCATCAATTAATTTCATTGTATAATTTCCTGCTTTAATAGCAATTTCATCAATTTCATCAGGTAGCAGCACTCCATCATAGAGATCTTCACTCCACTCATTTGAACCTTCCTTTTTGAGAAGAATTTGATCTAAAGTAAGAGGAGAGATATTTCTCATTTGAATGCGTCCGCGGTCGTATTTTATGTGATAAGTTTTGTTCTTGCCTGGTTTCATTTCCACTTTGAAAGTCTTGGGTGATCGATATGAAATGGGAGAATTTGCTACATATTCTACAGCAACTTCCTGGGTTTCGGATAAGAGCAAATAGCTATCTAAATAGTATTCTTCTACAGCAGGCGTACCGTTGGATTGAATTTCATAAATAATTCCATCGATTTTGGCTTTTTGCATAATAGGAGTGTCATTATAGATCTTAAGCTCACATTCTTTTGTACAACCAAAAGATAATGCAATTGCGATGAGTAGTGGGACGATCATCTTTTTCATGGTAACCTCCATTTAATTTACCTTTTTACACAAATTCAGAAAAGAGAAAAATGTAAAGAAAAAAAATCTAAGTTCTTGTAAGCAAAGCTTTCAATAATATTTTGAATTTTGTCTAAGTTTAGTTTGAAAAAGTTCCACGCATCCCCCGAAAATTTTGGCTGATATAAATCTGATTTATTGTAATAAATGAAATAATTTCTATTTTGCCCATCCAAAACCTTATCCAGCAAAGCCCACGAAATCATTCGTGGGAATCTTGATACGAGAAATAAATCGGTCAACGGTTTTAACCGTTTGCCAAAATAACAAACCATTGAAATGGTTATTATAAAAGGCATTGCTTGCTTTTCCCATGAATAACCCAGTGAAATTTAATCAATAGAATTCCTCGACGCTTGCGTCGGGGTTTTCCGAAATTTCTCCCCTGTTTGAGTGGAGATGCCGAAGGCAGAGGGGTAAATAATGAAAATTCGATTTTCAGCTTGCTGAAATAAATTTAGCGAAATACACCTTGGCTCTGCCACGGTGATAGTCAAATTTAAGAATTTTCTTTATTTGATTTCACAGGTTAAAAATTCAGGGGCTTGAAAAAAATAAAATTAGAGTTATTTTTTGTTGATTACTGAAAAAAAAATATTTTTCGGAGGATGCAAATGAAAAAGTTCTGCTTGACACAAAATGTAAATCAGAGAACTATCAGAACAGAATTAGATTATAGTTCGGGAGAGTATTATGAATATTTTCGTTGGAAATATGTTAAGAGACATGAAGAAAGAAGAACTCCAGCAATTATTTTCACAGTATGGTGAAGTAGACTCAGTTACAATTTTAATTGATAGAATTCGTGGAGAATGGAAGGCATTTGGATTTGTAGATATGCCTAATCTGGAAGATGCTAATAAGGCCATGAAAGCTTTAGATGGGAAAGATCTGCAGGGTAAAAATTTAATAGTTCACGAAGCTCGATATAGAACAAAGGACAGAAGAAACAACGGAAGAAGAGGTGGCAGAAGATTTACAGATGAAGCGGAAGAATAAAATCTGAAAAATTATTTAAATAACAGCCTCAATCTTGAGCTCAAAATTGTGGCTGTTGTTTTTTTTAAAGTAGGTTTAAATTTTTTTTCTTTGCGATCATCTTTTTTTTTGTACTAAACGATCTAAACGAATGGGAAATGTAGTTTCAGATCAGATTATCAGATCAGCTTTTTCAAATTTTTTCTAAAATTCTGCACATCATTTTCCACACTTTCCATAATTTCTTTCACTTTGTGAAACTCCAGAATGTTTACGTCTAGCAATTCCGGTTTGATGTAGATATCAGGTTCTTTGATCTTCATCTGATAGTGGATCACAGAGTTCTGTAAAGTATTGAAACTGACCATGATGCTGTCAAAAAAACTTGGGAGCTTTGGTTTCTGAGGTACTTTTATCGTTCCGGAAACGTCGATTGCAATTGTAAGATCACATTCATCCTGGATGAGGTCGTAAGGCAGATTGTTGGCAATTCCACCATCCACAAGTACTGTGTCGTCGATAACGACCGGTGCGAACACAGCGGGAATGGACATGCTGGCACGAATGGCGGGAACCAGCTCTCCAGAATCGAATACGACCTGCTGCTGCCTCCAATAATCTGTTGCCACGATTTTGAGAGGAATCTTTAGATCTTCAAACTTTTTGACCGGCAGATTATCTTCAAAAAATTTTGCTACCCCTTTGCCATCCAGAAAACTGGAGGTTTTAAACAGAGATATATCGATCAATTTGTGTACGCTATCGAATTTTCTGTAATATTCTTTCAGGTCGGCAAGCTTGGAATCCAGAAATTTTTCCAATTTGCCCTCTTCCTTTTTGTCTTCTTTCTCTTCAACTTCTTCATTTTTTTTCTTTGTCAAATCCAGGGAATCCAGAATCTCATGGATTTCATTGCCGGATAAACCGGCTGCGTAAAATGAGCCGATGATAGCACCGATACTCGTTCCCGAAATGATCTGCGGTTTGATATCCATCTCATCCAGAACTTTCAGGAATTCGATATGACACAATCCTCTGGCACCGCCGCCACCTAAACACAAACCGATTTTTTGCATAATCTACCTCTCATAGAATTTTCCTGTTGCTTCTCTGCAAAATAAAACTCACCTTTCATTAATCATTTATGAATTCATTTTGATTCTCTTTTCAGTTTAGTCAAATAAATATTTAAACCTGTCTTGACAACTTCAAGTTGCTAACAAATTTGGATACATGAAAAATGTAATTATGAAGGTAGAAGATTGAAAAAACAACCGATTGGTATTTTCGATTCCGGTGTGGGCGGATTGACTGTTTTTAAGGAAATTCGTTGTCAATTTCCCTGGGAAAATATTGTTTATTTTGGCGATACTGCCCGCGTTCCATATGGACCAAAATCACGTGGAACAGTAATCGAATATTCCATTCAAAATGCTCGTTTTTTAATTCAATGTGGTGCGAAACTTATCGTAGTTGCCTGCAATACTTCATCTTCCGTAGCATTGGAAACGCTGTCTCAAAATATTTCGGTTCCCGTTTTAGGTGTGATAAATCCTGGCGCAGAAACAGCTGTAAAAACTACCAGAAATGGAAAAATTGGGATTATCGGTACAGAAGGCACTATTCGCAGCAATGCTTACACCGATGCCATTTCCAAACTGGACAAAAATGTTCAGGTTTTCAGTACTGCCTGCCCATTATTTGTGTCGCTGGCAGAAGAAGGCTGGGAAGATCATCCTGTCACAAAACTGGTAATTGAAGAATATCTCACTCCGCTTCTGAAAAAAGAAATCGATACTTTAGTTTTGGGCTGTACGCATTATCCCATCCTGAAAAAAGCAATTCAAAATTTTGTGGGAAATGATATTAAATTGGTGGATAGTGCCCAGGCAGTAACAGAAGAATTGAAATCGATTTTGGATGAATCGGAGACAAGTCCAACTGGAAATGACGAATTTTATGTAAGTGATAACGAAGATAAATTCCATAAAATTGCTACTCGAATATTGGATAAAAATGTCGAATCACTTCTCAAGGTAAAATTAGGCGAAAGCTGGTATATCTAAATAGGAATTTTAATGAATAAATTAACCCCTTTGTTCTGTGAAAGATTATTTGAAAGAGAAACAGAACATTTCCCCTTTACAGGGGAAGAAATTGGAAAAGAAAGGTCGAATTTCTGCTTTCGCTTCCTTTGGAAGAGAGCTGTCCGACTGTGGAGGACTGAGGGTTTTAGATTGAGAATAAATATTTTCTCAGGATCAAATAAGAATCAATTTGTCTTAAGCAACCAACTTTTGTGGTTTTCTCGACAGGGCACAGCTTTAACGAAGACTGTTTTGGCTATAAGATAATTAGGATAATCAATGGAAGACATGATCGAAAAATACAGTGAACTTGCTTTTAACATCGTTAGTAATCTTTTGCATATTCAAAAAGATGATGTCGTGTCAATAGCGGGTGAAATCCATAATGTCAGAAGCAATGAAGCTGCACTTCTGGAGCTGCCGTTGATAGAGGAAATTGCAGTTGCGATCCGTAAAAGAAAAGCATTTCCTGTATTAGAACTTTCCACAGAAAACCTGAAAAAAAGATTCTTTGCCGAAATGCCGGAAGAGGTTTTTTCGGTTCCGCCAAATTATTACAAAAGCTGGATAAATTCCATCGATATTTTTATAGAAGTTGGCTGGGAAAGCTTTGCCAGCGATTTCAAAGAAACTTCCGATCAGCAGATAAAAAGTTTCAAAGACTCCACCAAATCCATCATGGAGCATCTCTTTGAACAGAAAAAGAAACTCGTTTTTTTGAACTTTCCCACTCACGAACTGGCAGGTTATATCGAAAAGGATTTCGAAGAACTGCAAAGCATCTATCTAAATGCCGTGAATTGTAATTATAATCTTCTGAAAATCTATGGTGGCGAATTGCACGATAAATTCTTTTCCTACAGCAATTATCGCATTATTTCCAAAAGTGAAGAACTGGCTGTAAAAATAATCAAAGATAAAATAAAAGTTTACGATGGTGATTCTACAAAACATGAAATTGTAGTAATTCCTACCGGTATTGTGGAAATGCCCATTGACAGAGAAAGCCTGGATGGCGTTTTCTTCGCCGATAAAATTTATTATAAAAACAAAACTTACGATAATGTTAAGATCAAATTCGAAAATGGCGTAGTGCGATATGTAGCCTTCACCAAGGATAAAAAGGGCAATTATCATATGCAGAGCGAATTTATCAACAGCCTGGAGGAATGCTATCTCACAGTTGGTTTCAACAAGAATATCTTCACTCACACAAACTATCATTCCTACGATCGCTGCATCGATAATAACGTTTCACTCAAGTTTTTTGACCGCAGTTTCAAACCAATCTTTATTTCCTGCCTGAATGCGGAAATTGAAAAAAGAATGTAAATATAAAGTATAAATAGGAGCAAATCTTGGCTAAACACATTTTTGTGATCGGGGGAGTGTTAAGTTCATTGGGAAAAGGCATCGCTTCTTCTTCCATTGGATTGTTGATGAAAAAAATGGGATACGACGTGGTGATGCAGAAATTCGATCCCTATTTGAATGTTGATCCGGGAACGATGAGTCCCTTCCAGCATGGTGAAGTTTTCGTTACTGATGATGGAGCGGAAACGGATCTTGATCTGGGACATTATGAAAGATTTATCGGCAAGCCACTTACGAAAAATTCCAATTCTACATCAGGTCAGATCTATGAATCTGTTCTCACCAAAGAACGCCGCGGAGATTATCTCGGCAAAACGGTTCAGGTGATTCCACACGTTACCAATGAGATCAAATCTCTGGTGCGAAAAATCGGTCAGGGTCATGATGTTGTGATCACAGAAGTTGGTGGAACAGTTGGAGATATCGAAAGTTTGCCATTCTTGGAAGCGATCCGTCAATTCCGCCTGGAAGTAGGTAGCGAAAATTCTATGTTCGTTTTCCTGACCTACGTTCCCTACATAAAAGCTGCGGGAGAACTGAAAACAAAACCAACTCAACATGCTACCACCAAATTACGTGAGATCGGTATTCAACCCGACTTGCTTCTGTGCCGCAGTGAAAAACCATTCAGCGATGAGATCAAAAGCAAGATTGCACTTTTTACGAACGTGCAGAAAAGCCGCGTGATCAACGCCATCGATGTGAGTACGATCTACGAAGTTCCCAAAGTTTATATGGAAGCCAAGATTCATGAAAAGATCTGTGAACACTTCCGACTGCCGCAAAATCTGATCGATTTCAAAGAATGGGAAGAGATCATCGACAACATCAAAAATCCCGAAAAAGAAGTTACAATTGCTGTTTGCGGAAAATACGTGGAACATCAGGATGCCTACAAAAGTGTAGGTGCTGCCCTCATTCATGCTGCAGCATCGAACAGATTGAAATTGAATGTGAAATGGGTGGATTCTGAAAAGACTTTAACGCAGAATAAAATTAAAGAAATGCTGAAAGGTGTGGATGGAATTCTGGTTCCCGGTGGATTTGGTGTGCGTGGAATCGATGGTAAGATCGAGATCGCTCAATATGCCCGGGAAAATAAAATTCCCTATTTTGGAATTTGTCTGGGAATGCAGATCGCAGTTATCGAATTTGCCAAGAATATCTGCGGTCTGGAAGATCCTTACAGCAGCGAATTTAACGAACATTGTAAAAACCCTGTTATCGATTTGATGCAGGATCAGAAATACATCGATATGATGGGTGGAACAATGAGATTGGGAGCTTATCCCTGCCGCTTGAAAAAAGGTTCTTTAGCGCAAAAAATTTATAAGAAAATAGACATTTCGGAACGTCATCGTCACCGCTATGAATTCAATAATGAATACAGGGAATGCCTGACTGAGAAGGGAATGGTAATCTCCGGTCTTTCACCAGATGAACTGCTGGTGGAAGTAGTAGAAATTCCTGATCATCCTTTCTTTATCGGAGTGCAATATCATCCCGAATTCAAGTCCCGTCCCGATGAACCGCAACCTATATTCAAGGAATTCGTCAGGATTTCTGCTGAATTAAAGAAATAAATAAATAATCCCGTTCTTCAGAGCAGGACTTT
>JAIPJH010000049.1 GCA_021734245.1 Candidatus Cloacimonadota bacterium
CAATAATTTTCATGGGATTATCTCTCTCAGGAATTGGCCTGGACTCTAATTTTTTGGGGGAGATTTTCCCACTATGGTATATTTGTATAGAAAATAATTAGTTAACGTAAAAAAAAGAAGGTTTTGTGTTACAGAACCAATCTAATCATAGAGAGGTAAATATGAAAGTAGATTTATTAATTAAAAATGCCAAACAGATATTAACGTTAAAAGGTGATGATCGTCCAAGAATTGGTAAGGAAATGGAAAATCTTGGAATTCTGGAAAATGGAGCTATTGCTGTTAAAGATGGCTTGATATTGGAAGTGGGAAAAAGTGACGAAATTTGCAGAAAATATGAGACTGAAAGATTGATACTTGCCAGCAATAATGTTGTAATGCCTGGCTTTGTAGATCCACATTCACATCCTGTTTTTTATGCTACTCGAGAGAATGAATTCGAAATGAGAATACAGGGAAAATCTTACGTCGAGATCTCTAAAAGTGGTGGAGGAATTCGCAGCAGTATTGCCGGAGTTCGCAAGGCCAGCGAAGATGAACTTTTTGAACTTTCCCAAAAAAGAATAGAGAAGATAATTTCCAATGGAACAACAACTTTGGAAGCAAAAAGTGGTTATGGACTTTCCACAGAAAGTGAAATGAAAATGCTGCGAGTAATAAAAAGATTGAATCAGGAATTACCAATCGACATTGTCCCCACTTTTATGGGAGCTCATGAATTTCCACCGGAATACAAAGATAACAGAGAGGAATACATACGAATATTGAAAGAGGAGATGATGCCGATTGTTGCCGAAAGCGGTTTGGCAGAATATTGTGATATTTTTACTGAAGATCATGTTTACAATATTGAGCAATCACGAGATATTCTGAATCATGCCAGGAAGTCAGGATTCAAATTGCGCATGCATGCCGATGAGATTGAACCGATCGGAGGAGCAGAACTGGCTGCAGAAGTTGGTGCTGTTTCTGCAGATCATCTGGGAGCTGCATCCGATGCAGGTATAAAAGCGATGGCGAAAGCAGGAGTGATTGCAACTTTACTACCCGGAACCATTTTCAGTTTGGGAATGAAATCTTATGCCAGGGCGCGTGATATGATAGAATCTGGAGTTGCAGTAGCTTTGGCAACCGATTACAATCCTGGCAGCTGCAATTGCGACAGCATGCAAATTGTTATCACATTGGCTTGTCTGCAAATGAGAATGACGCCGGCAGAAGCGATCACAGCTTCCACGATAAATGCTGCTCATGCCTTGGAAATGGGAGATAAAATCGGCAGTTTGGAACCTGGAAAACAGGCTGATATTCTGATCATGGACATGCCGAACTATCAGTTCCTGCCATATCATTTTGGATCAAACAATGTAGAAATGGTGATCAAAAAAGGTGAGGTGATCTGGAGTGGTTAGATATGAAAAAAGGTTCCCAAACCGGAGTTTGGGAACCAGAATTCTTTTGAGAGTTTGGGAACCAGAATTCTTTTGAGAGTTTGGGAACCAGAATTCTTTTGAGAGTTTGGGAACCAGAATGTGTTTAGTGTCTGGCAACCAGAAGATATTCAGATAATGATAATCAGAATATTCAAAGTTAAAAGATCAGAATATTTTTTGTAATTTTATTAATTATTCCACACGATGCCAATATTGCGTTCTGCCCAGAAGAGAAACTCCGATAAATCCTCTTACTTTCAGTTTTTTCCCATTTTCCACAACTTCGATCTTACATTTATAAGTTTTACCATTATTTGGGTCTAAAATCGTTCCACCCTTCCATTCATTACCATCTTTTTCCAGGTTGTTCAAAATGGTCATACCAATGATTGGTTTGTTAAAAAGGTTGCCTTTACATTCATCACAAAGTGGGTTAGGATCTTCGTCTGGCTCCAAGAATAACGATTCGATCGTTCCAAAGATCTCGCCATCATCTTCCCAAACCTTAATAATCGATTTTTCTTCACCGGTCTCATCATCGATAGTTTTCCATTTTCCCAGTGGAGACATATTATCCGCAAATAAGCTGATGGAAAAAATCAATAAGAAGATAAAATATAATTTTTTCATTACTTATTCCTGTCCCAATAGTTCTTTTATGTGATCGATGTATTTTGCCGCTCCACCATATTGATAACCGGTTCTTGCCAATTCTTTGCCTTCAACATCTGTGATGACAACTGTTGGAAAACCTTTCACACCATATTTCTGAGCGAGAGCATTGTTGTAGTTTTTAGTATCTTCGGGAAGCGTGGTATATTTGGGAAAATCGATTTTTACCATTATCAGGTTATCAGCCGCATAATCCTGGAAAATTTGTTTTGAATAAACTTCATCTTTCAATTTTATGCACCATCCACACCAGTCTGAACCAGTGAAGTGGATAAAAACTGGCACATCCTTTTCTGCTGCCAGTTGTTCAGCTTCTTCCAAATTTGTAAGCCAGGTTATTCCTTCAGCATCAACTTCGCTTTCCGGGATTGCAGAAAGTAAGGTTGATATCATCATTATCGATATTAAAAAATATTTCATTATATTTCTTCTCCATTAATTAAAATTTTCGTCTCAATTTCGGCAGATTTTCTTAACATTGCAGAAACTCCGCAATATCTGGTCTCAGAAAGTTCGACGGCTCGTTTGATCTTGTCTATCGGAAGATCATTTCCTTCAAATTTATAACTTAGATAAATTTTGCTGTAAATTTTTGGATGTTCTGAGGTAGAATCTGCATCTACATCCAACTCCAGCTTATAATTTGTAACCTTCATCTTTTTTAGAATCGAAACAACATCCATGCCTGTACATCCTGCCAGCCCTGATAAAAGCAGACCTTTCGGTCGAGGACCCTGATCCTTCCCTCCAACTGAAAGATCTGCATCGATTGTGAAATGGTGGTTGTTCAATTCAGCATCGAATGCCATATCGCCCAACCACTTAAGTTTTGTTATGCTCATAATTCTGATTCTTTTTCCTGCAAAGCTGCATGATAGGCTTGCATGTACATCTGGATGTATTCATAAATCTCTTCAACTTTGTCTTCCGGTAATTTGTTGATCAGGTCTTTCTGGATGTTCATAAAATCGAGAATTGTCTGCTTATTGGTTTTCTTACCTTTTTCTGTGATCTCTGCCAGCCAGCTTCTGCGATCTCTTTTGCTGGGAAATCTGCGAACAAGTTTTTTACGGACAAGTGTATCAATAATTCTGGTGATACGGCTGTGAGAAACTTTCATCTCCACAGACAAGTCGTTCATACAAACCGGCTCATCTACTGTGTTCAGGTAGTTTAGAAGATCGCATTCCATTCTACCTAAATTCAAGCATTTGCGGCGGATCATCTCTTTTTTCGAGCAAAGCTTATATAATTCTTTGCTCACATCTGCGTACTTATCAATTAGTGTTTTCATTTTTTCTACTCCTTTTTAAAATTTTATGAAAACATGAAAATAGTTTCCTGTAAACAATTCATGTATCTCAATAAATTTTCACGCTATCAAACTTTAAAAAAGAATAGTTTAAATTTTTGTCAAGGCAAGTATTTTTTATTGAAAATTTCTTATTAGTTTCTGAATAATCTCTTTGGAAGTGATTCCTTCCGCTTCAGCAGCGAATGTAACGATGATTCTGTGTTGAAGAACAATTTCTGCAATTTGTTTTATATCATCGATGGATGGAGTCAGTCTTCCTTGCAAAGCAGCACGTGTTCTGGCTGCGTAAACCAGGTATTGACTGGCTCTTGGACCTGCTCCCCAACTTACCCATTTCTTGATGAAATCCAATGAATCCTCTTGGTTTGGTCGTGAAGCACGCACGATTTTTACTGCAAAATCAAGCACATGATCGCTTACAGGTACATCGATTATTGCTTTTTGGATCGTAACGATTTCTTCGGAAGAAATAACGGAATTGATTTCAGCTTGAGCTTTATTTGAATCCAGTTTTACGATTGCTTTTTCTTCTTCATAGGACGGATAATCTATATTCATATAAAACATAAATCTATCAAGTTGAGCTTCCGGGAGTGGATAGGTTCCTTCCTGTTCGATAGGATTTTGTGTAGCAAGAACGAGGAATGGTTTTTCCAGATCGTAAGTTGAATTTCCTGCTGTAACCTGATATTCCTGCATCGCCTGCAGCAGAGCTGACTGCGTTTTTGGAGGAGTTCTATTGATCTCATCTGCCAAAATAATATTGGAAAAAATCGGTCCTTTAATGTACTCAAAATATCTTTTTCCGTCAGCTTTATCTTCGGTCAGGATGTCGGTTCCAGTTATATCGGAAGGCATCAGATCCGGCGTAAACTGAATTCGACTGAATTTCATATTCATCACTTTTGCCATCGATGAAATTAGAAGTGTTTTTGCTAACCCGGGAACACCTTCCAATAGACAGTGCCCACCGGAAAAAAGTGCAATTAAAAATTGCTCGATGATCTTATTTTGACCAACGATCACTTTGCCAATTTCAGATTCAATCTTCTGTTTTGTTTCTGTCAGACTTTCTAATATTTTTATATTCTTTTCAGACATAACAACCTCATGCTTTTTTTCTGATGACAAGTTCTTTGGGAGATACATTTAAGGCAAGCAAAGAAATTGCTCCCAAACCAAAAATCCAAATGGAAGTAAGAAGATGAGAGAATGTAACTGCCGCACTTGTCAGGTTTTTATCCACACTTAGGGCAAATCCAAAAATAAGTACCCACATAAATTGATTCGAACCGATCTGTGCAGGAGGAGTTGGCAGAATATAGGTGAGATTCATAAGCGTGTAACCAAATAGAATTTGCGGATAGCTGATCTGGGCACCAAAAGCCTTGAAAACAGCAAAGATGTAAATTGCCTCGGAAAATACAGCCAGAAGTGTGATAAAATAAATTTTTATATAATCTAGTTTTCTTCCTTTCATGATGGCCATACCATCCACGAAATTTTCGAAGAAATCTTCAAATTTTTCTCTAAAATTTTTGGGAATGATTTTCAAGATAAAATGTAAAATTTTGATCGCTTTTGGCCGATGATTTACAGCGAAAAATAAAAAAGCTATAAAAGCTAAAAATATAACAAATAAAACCAATATTACAATTTTAAGAGTCGTGTTTAATTCTACAGCTATCAATGGAATGAGTATCATGATGAGAATAATTGGAAATAGATCAGTGATTTTATCGATGAAAACAGATGGCAAACTGGCAGAGATGCGAACATTGTGTTTTTTCTTCAGAATTATGGATTTTACAAATTCACCAGCTCGTACCGGAATCAAGTAGTTTACCAGCATTCCACTCATGAACAGAAAGAAACTTTCCAGAATCTTCATCTTGTAAATTGGCATCAAAATTATGCGCCAGCGAAGACTGCGAAAAATATAGGCAAGTACATAAAATCCAGAAAAAAACAGTACATATTTTAAATCGAATTTATGAAAATAAGATAAGAATTCCTGCCAGTTTACAATGCGCAGCCAGGCAATCAGGAAGATTATTCCCAATAAAATTCCACCGAGCCAGTTGAATTTATTTTTCATCTTTGGTTGGTACGAAAATAAAGTAACGATGATGTGCCCAAAATCTTTTGATGAAGTTTGGAGCACTTCTTTCAAACCAGGAATGCTGCATCATCTTATCAGCAAAATCAGGATCGATATCATTGTAATAATCCATTATAGTAAGAGGCTTTGGATCAGTTTCACTTTTGATCAACCAACTCAAACCAAAAATTTTGAGGAACTTTTCTTTTGGCATTCCAATATCTGGCCAGGGAGGACAATCAATATATCCGGAATCAAGCAGATCCCAATTGTTTTTGATCATGATCCTTTTGAAATTTCGTGGAATTATGAAGTCTTCTTTCAGGTGTTTTTTGAGATCGTCTTTTCCTAAGAATTTCTGGGAAAGATAGCCAATACCAGCTCTATTTGGAACGCAAAGCATGATAACTTTTCTGGTTGTTCGAATCATCTCTTGTAGGAAAAGATCCAGATCTTTTGCAAACCAGAGAGCAGAGAAATTCCAGCTGAGATCAAATGATTTATCAGAAAACGGTAATTTTGAAAAATCTTTTGAAAACTGTGCATGAATATCTAAATCTGCATCATTCCAAACTTTCTTTATCTTTTCCAATCTGTTTTTATCATTATCTACGATACTTACTTTTTTGCCTTGTTTTGTCAAATTCATGCTGTTGATGCCGGAAAGTCCTGTAAAACCAAAACTGGGAGCTTCCAATACTTTCTGCACACCAAAAGTCAGGCAAATCTGATCGAGTTTGCGATTCAGAATTATGCGTTCATAAGAGGAACCGAGTCCTTCATCAGGATTTTCAAAATAATTTTGCCAGCTTTTTAGGATAGGAATAGCCATTTACTTTCCTTCGCTTTTGTACCAGTTAATAATGTTTTTGAAGTTTGGAATAGTTTTTGGTGGTTTTATAGCAAGTTCATTTCGAGTGTTTTCAATATCATAATACCAGCTTTTGGAGATAAGTTCAAAACGTGAGATCCAAAGTTCACTTTTGAATTTTCGCGCCAGATTTTCTGCCCATCTAAAATATTTTGGATTAATATTTCTGCTGGCAGGATAAGATTTATTTTTCAATTCCTTACTAATAAAATCTACAAGTTCCTGCAGATTCACCGGTTCCAAATCAGCAACATTATAGGCAGATCCGCTTTTTGGTTCGAAATCCAGGAGTTTCAAGAAAATCTCTGCTAGATATTCTGCACTGCTCAAGTGAATGATAACTTCATTTTTCGGCAGGAACATCAATTTCTTATCTACAAGTTTTATGAGTGTATAAGGGAAGCCATAATCTCCAATTCCATAGGTAATTGCAGGACGAATAATGACAGCTCTCAAACCATAAAGTACCATTTTCTGAATGATCAATTCACTACGAATTTTTGTGTAATGATAATAATTATCTTCCTGGCGTTTCGTTTTATTATTGGCAGGAAGCTGAAGCGGAATTGCTCCAAAAACTCCCACCGAAGAACAGAAAATAAAGAGTGAGTCATTTCTTTGAGCAGTTATCGCAAGTTGTTCTGTGGCATTTACATTGGCATCAAAAAAAGCTTTCTTACTGAATTTGCGTCCACCACGCAGAGCTCCGATATGATAGATAATGTCGAATGAATTATTTTGCAGATATTTTTTAAGTTCATCGATGTCAGTCAGGTCGATTTGATGAAAAATAAACTGTCCATCAAATTCACCGATGCGATTTTGCAATGTGCCCGGACGAATAATTGCATGAATTTCAAGACCTTTTTTGGTTGCTAATAATCGAGCAACATGTCTTCCAATAAAACCGGAAATTCCGGTGATCAAGATTTTTTTACTCATGTGTTTATTTAGCTAAATAACTTGGAAAAGAAACCTTTCTTTTTGGTTACCACTTTTTCCAAATAAAAATATGTAATCGGCTCGTTATCAATTATCTTCCGAGGATTGATCTCGGTAAGAAGCTCAGCAGTATGTTCATCAATTTTTTGTTTTAGCATTTCCACAGCAGCTGGTAAAGTATAATCCAATTCTTTGCAATGATTATCTGAAGCCACAAAATGTGCTAAACCGTTATCGACGAGGAACCAGGCTGCTTTCTGAACGTTTTTGCCATAAATTCCAATTAGGCTGCCGGCATTTATTTGTAGCAGAACATTCTTATGCAGAAGGTCTTCTGCAGAATCCGGATCATTGATGATATTTGTGTATCGTTCGGGATGAGCCATGATCGGTTTTAAACCTGATCTAACAAGATCATAAAGATGCTGATTAAGATCAGCCGGGAAATTTGTCATGTTGGTTTCTACTAAAATATAATTAGAATTTCCCATATTCATTTTGCCCGATTTCAATTTTTCAAATAGAGAAGAATCGAGATAGATCTCACGACCGGGTATAATTTTTATGTTGATATTTTCTTTTTCTGCCGCTTTCTGCAATTCAGCAATTTTATCCAAAACTAACTGCTGATCAAAATCGTAATATTGCAGCATAAAATGTGGTGTTACAAAAACAGCTTTTACACCGTATTCTTGCATAAGTTTCAAATGTGTGATCGAAGTTTCAATATCTTGCGATCCATCATCTATGGAATGTAAAATGTGAGTATGAATATCTATCATTATCTTTTTATTCTATGAATTGCATCGGCAAATTCTTTTATCAGTTTCGGATCAGTATTCTTTTCCAATATATTTCCAGTTACAATGAAATCTGCACCAGCTGCCGCTTTTTCTGCAGCTTCATCTGGATTCTGAATTCCGCCACCCAGAATCATTGGAAGTGGAACATTCTCTTTTACAGCTGAGATCATCTGGCTAGTAATTGGAAATTTTGCTCCGCTACCGGCATCCATGTAGATCAATTTCATGCCAAGATAGTAAGCTGCCAGAGCATGGGCAACAGCAATATCATTTTTAGTTCGGGGAAGAGGCATGCTTCCGCTCATAAAATGAACAGAAGTGCTATTTCCCGATTCAATCAGCATGTAGGCAGTTCCAATAGCTTCCAGATTGTGATGTTTGATAAGTGGTGCAGCTCGCACCTGCTCACCGATAAGCATCTGTGGATTGCGACTGGTGACCACACTGAGAAGCAATAAAGCATCGGCAAATGGCGATACAAAATTGAAGATACCCGGGAAGATTAGGACAGGAATATCAACCGTTTCTTTTATTGTTTTCAGGTTGCTTTCAAAATTATTATTCACCATAATGCTGCCGCCTACAAGAAGTCCGTCAGCTCCATTTTCCTGGCAAGTTCTGGAAATTTCTATTGCTTGTTCTTCTGTCATTTTATCAGGATCGAGCAAACAGAAATAATTCGCCCGTTCCTTGCTCATCGAAATCAATTTATTATAAGTTTTCATTTTATCCAATCCATAAAATTATCATTAACATTACCATGTTTATTTTCATTGTCTGTGAAAGAATTGAAAATACTTTTCTGGTATTTTGTTTGATCATAATTACCAGTTTAAGAATTAAAGGTATCGAAACAAATATTTGAAGAAGCAGGAAGCTTCTATTCGAAATAAGTTCATTCTTGAAAAAATAGAATGATACAAAAATTATAGCTAAAATTGGAATTACAGAGAGCCAGGCAATTCCTTTTCTTCCCACTTTAATTGCCAGTGTTCTGGCACCAAATTCAGCATCTCCTTCGATGTCTTCGGCATCTTTTACGATTTCCCTGAGAAAAGTGTAAAGAAATGCGAAAATTGCAATAATCAGACTATTCCCAAGATTATTAGCTGCCAATCCACCGTAGATAAATGTGCTGGCAGCTGCATAAGCTACCAGTAGATTTCCCATCAGAAAACTCAATTTGAAATATCGGGCATACAAAAAAAGTGCAATACTGTTTATAATTGCTAACCCAACACAGAAGAAATTTGTAGTAAGGTAAGAAAGCATAATTCCCACAAAGAAAAGTGTAACAGCAAACAGATAGGCAGTTTTGGGTGAGATCTTTCCAGATGGAAGTATGCGATTTGGTTTATTTACTTTGTCGATGGGAAGGTCGAAAAAATCGTTTATAACATAACCAGCAGCTGCGATAAATGATGCAGAAAGCACAGCGAAAATTATTGGAGATAGTTCAATCACATTATTGGAAATAAGAGCTCCAAATAACACTGTGAAAGCTACAAACAGGCAGTTAAATGGTCGAATTATCTTTATAAACGGCATCAAAATTCCTAAGGTAAACGATCCTTTATCATGTTAACGTATTCTACCAGAATGTCATTATTTTTCATATTTTTTATAAGATTGTAAGAATCTCTTAGCATTTTTTGGGCAGTTTTTTTTGATTTTTCCAATCCGATAAGAGCAGGATAAGTTGCTTTGAAATTTCTGGAATCTTCTCCAGGTTCTTTTCCCAGAACTTCAAAACTTCCCACTTCATCCAAAATATCATCAACGATCTGATATGCTAAACCAATATTTATTGCAAAATTTCCCAGCGTTATAGACACATTCTCTTCTGCTCCATGAATAATGCAGGCAAGTTCTACTGCAGCTTGTAAAAGTGCTCCAGTTTTCTTTAAATGAATATATCGAAGTGTATTTACATTGATCTTCTTCTTGGCCGATAAAATATCCACGGCTTGTCCACCGATCATGCCGCGCGTAGACATTGCTTTTGTGATAACTTGAATACACTGTAGCGCGATCTTCTTATTTTTGAGTTCAGTTAGAACTTCAATAGCTTTTGTAATGAGAGCATCTCCTGCCAGAATTGCAGTTGCATCTCCAAATTTAACATGACAACTCGGCAAACCTCTACGTTCTGGAGAATTGTCCACACTTGGCAGATCATCATGGATAAGAGAAGCTGTATGAACGAATTCAAGTGCACAAGCTGCTGGTAAAAGTCTTTCCAGACGATTAATGTTTTTTCTTCCAATAAGCATTTCATAAGTTCCAAAAAATAGAACTGGACGCAGTCTTTTTCCACCACTGAATACGCTATATCTCATGGCTTCGTGTAATTCTTTGGGATAAGCATCCGCAGGTGTTAAATATTCTTTCAGAGCTTTTTCCAAAAGATCGGATCTTGTCTTAAAATATTCTTGAATTAACATTTAACCTCTTATTTTCTCAATTTCATTTTTATACAGAAAGTGGTAATGCAATTTTCTTTCCTGTTTTAGCTGATTCGTACATTGCCAGGATCAGCTCCAATGATTTTCTTCCACTTCTGCCATCAGTATTTGGAGTATCTTTTCCATGCAGAACGTCAACCACGTTTTGCAAATAACCAAGATGCCCGAATCCATAAATATTAGTTGGATTTGTATTGGCTGTTTCAATTATTTTGTCGTCATCGTCATAATCTTTGAATTGCCAGTTTTCTACTTTGTTTACAGCAACTCCACCGATTTTTACAGTTCCATTTTCTCCCATCAACGTGATAGAACCTTCATAATTTTTTGGGAAAATATTCATTGTAACTTCTACAGTTCCTATCCCGCCACTGCGAAAATGAATAATTCCCGATCCCATATCTTCTGCTTCGATGTTGTGATTCAGAGTTGCAGTAAAAGCCATAACAGATTCAACCGGACCCATCAGCCATTGAATGAGATCGAAATAATGAGAAGCCTGATTCATGAAAGCTCCACCGTCGAATTCCCAGGTTCCGCGCCATTTTGCCATATCGTAATAAGCTTGAGGGCGAGTCCAACGCACAGTTGCATTTGCACTGAAAATTCTTCCAAATCTACCTTTATCAACAGCTTTTTTAAGTACTTGGATTGCCGGATTTAAGCGATTTTGTTTTACAACAAAAAGTTCTACTTTATTTTCATCGCAAGCTTGCACCAGCGCATCTGCAGATTTCAGATCGATAGCCATTGGTTTTTCTGTGATCACATTGATCTTTCTTCTGGCGGCTTCAATGCCCATTTTGGGGTGCATTCCGCTGGGTGTACAAATCAGGATCGCATCAAGCTTTTCATTTTCCAACATCTCCGAATAATCGGTGTAAAATGAGTGGATATTAAATTTTTCGGCAGCATTTTGAGCTCTTTCTTCAATGATATCTGCACATGCTACTATTTCGGCTTTATCGATTTGCTGGATTGCTTCAAAATGTTTGGAAGAAATCCTGCCGCATCCAACTAATCCAAATTTCAAATTTTTCATTCAATTCCTTTATCATAAATAAATTATGAATTCATCCAAATAATAAATAGTAATTTCGGTGTCAATAATTAATAACTTTATATAAATAATTTATATAGAAAAATAAAATCAAAAAAATATTTAAAACTATGAAATCTAATTTCCGTTTGTGATCTCTTTCTTTTTCTTCATGCTTTCAACTGCTTCGTCCAGTTCATCAAAAACATTAAAGATAAGATGAACCTTTGTGATCTGAAAGAGAGTTTTTGGTTTGGATTGCAAATTTGCAATGCAAAGATCTCCGTCGGCTTCTGTAATTGCTTTGTAAAAACTGATGATGGAACCAAGTCCTAAACTATCAATATATTCCATTTCAGAGAGATCTAAAACTATGTATCTTGCCTGTTCCAGAAATTCTGGAAAATTGTCTTTGAATTCTTTTGCATTGGAAGCAATTAATCTTCCGATGATCTTAACTATTCCAATTTCGTCTTGAAGCTTAAAATTAAAATCCATTAATCTCTCCCATAATAAATTTTACTATAAAAATATCTATTTTTCAAGATCTATTTCACATTATTTAAATTTTAATAAGAAAAAAGGAAAGCATAGTTTTTTGTCAAATAATTATTAACTAATCCAAGATAAATGTGAGTCCTATTCAAAAGAATTGGGAGTGCACAATACACTCCCCAATATATTAATTAACTCATTTTTTTGAGCTTTGTGATCAGCTTTCTTTGCACACTTGCTTGTTTTGTAGGATCAAAATTAACTTTTTCAATTGAATCAAGATAATCATACAATTCTTGATTGTTCATGTCTTTATGATCCAGTTTCTTTTTGGCAAAAGTCAGAGCTTTTTTCTTCCAATATTCTAGTTTAGTGTATTTTGCTTCCAGCAGGCCAGCTTCACAGAATCTGGAAAGAAGTTCTTCAAACATTTGTGATCCTTTTGGATTATTGAATTCGCTTACTTTGCCGTCATTTGCTATTGAAGTGCCTTCCATTTCCAGATAAGATGGTTTTGGAATCAAGTAATGAGATGGATCAGCTGCATCTGCATGAGTATTTATCGAAACAATGAATTTGCTGTTTTTCATCAGTTTCTTTTGTTCTTCGCAGGGAAGTTCACCATATAAAAGCACAAAGTCAGAATTTTCAGGTGTTCCGGCAGGAATTCCCAATTTCATCAATCCTCTAAAATTATTAAGATGAGAAGTTGGTAGAACACCAGATCCTTTTTGGAAATCACAAACCATGGCAGCTAAAGCCCAGGTTCGCCAAATTGCCAATTCATTCACATTATTTCTACTGTAAATGAAGATAGTTTTTTCGGGAAGTTCAAGCTTGATCTGATCAATAGTTTTAACTTCCAGATTATCTTGTTCGTCCACATCTTCTTCATTTTCAAAATCATCTTCTTCGTAATAATAATCCAGAATTTTATCAAGAGTTTCCTGCACAGGATAATCATTCAGATGCTCATCTGCAAATTTATTAAAGTCGGAATTATCATCAGAAATTATAATTAATCTTTTACCCAGACGTTGCTGCTTACGAGCAAGCATTTTGAGTGTATGACTAACTTTACCGACCAAAACTATTGTATCGGCATCTTCTATGTCTTCATATTTACAGTTAATCAGCTTTGTCTCACCGATTTTTTCGATAAAACTTTTCTGGTAAGTAAGAGTACAAATTTCTGCTCCGATATTGTTCGCGATCTGCTGCATGATCATGATTTCTTCCAAAGTAGAAGTAGGAGAAACATAGATCTTTTTTGTTTTGGAAGTTTCAAGTTTATCCATTATTTTTTCGATCACATCATCCATTTCTACAGGATTCCATTCATCTTCATCTCTTTGGAAAGCGCTGTTTATGCGCTGAGGTTGTTCAAATATCTGCCAGCCAAATTTTCCATCAAAACAGAGATTTCTTCCGTTAAAGCCATCATCAGCAGGAGTTATCTGAACAATGTTGCCGTTTTGGGTGTAAACTTTTATTTTGCAGCCAGTTCCACACAATCCGCAGTTCTGAATTGTAATATCGCAGAGATGTGGATTGATCTTATAATTAATATTTTTTGGAGTGAGAGCTCCCACCGGACAAACTTCAATACATTTTCCACAGGATTCACAAGTAGTTTTAGCCAAGCTTTCACCGAATTCAGGTGCAACGTAGCTTTCAAATCCGCGATAAATATATCCCAAAACTCCAGGCCCCTGCATTTCAGCACAAATGCGCACACAGCGTCCACATTTTATACATTTGTTTGCATCGCGCAAAATAAAGGGATGACTGTCGTCGATAGGATGCTTGTTTTTATCTCCAGCAAAGAGGTCAGCATCGATGTTATAGTTAGTTGAATATTCTCGCAGTTTACAGGTTTCATTTACGAAGCAACCACATTCCAAACATCTTGTTGCTTCAGCAATAGCATCTTCATCTTCAAATCCTGTTTCAACTTCCTTAAAGTTTGAACTTCGATCAGAAGGATCAAGTTCAGGCATTTTGCTGCGCGGAATTTTTTCGTAATCTTCAAAAAGGGAAGTATCGATATCTTTGAGTAACTTTTCTTTTTTGGAATCAAATTTTTTAATTGGATCGATTATTGGTTTTCCATGCAGGAATCTATCGATTGCTTCAGCAGCTTTTCTGCCGTCGGCAATTGCTTCTATTGCTGTGGCTGGACCTCTACGGAAATCTCCACCAGCGAAGATATTTGCCAAATTTGTATATTGAGATTCTTCATCTGCCAAGGCGGTAGACCAGCGCGTTAATTCGAGTTCTTTGCCATCTATTTTATTTTCATCTTCAGATAGGAAGTTAACTTCGGGAACTTGAGAAATTGCAGCAATCACAGTTCCATATTCTTCTTCAAAAAACTCTCCTGTTGGTTGTGGTCGTCTTCTACCACTTTGATCTGGTTCGCCCAGTTTCATTTTTTCCAGATTTATGGATTTCAGTTTTCCACTTCTTCCAAAATATTCGACCGGATTTGTGAGGAAATGGAACTTGATTCCTTCTTCTTCAGCAGCATCTACTTCATAAGCTTCTGCCGGCATTTCATTTCGAGTTCTTCTATAGATAAGTGTAACATCAGAGCCTAATCTGCGAGCAGTTCTAGCACAATCGATAGCTGTATTTCCACCACCGATCACAGCTACCTTTTTGGCTAATTTGGGTTTTTTGCCCAAAACGACATTCTTCAGAAAATCAACACCTAAAAAACAACCCTTAAGGTGACTACCTTTTACTCGAATCGGAACAGCATTTTGTGCTCCAATTGCCAGGAAAACAGCATCATGATCTTTACTGAGATCTTGCAATTTGATATCTTTTCCCACTTCTATATTATATTTGATCTTCATGCCGTTTTTGCACATCAGTTTTATTTCTTGATCTAAAATCTTTTTAGGAAGTCTGTATTCAGGAATTCCATATCTAAGCCAACCACCGGCTTTGGGTGCAGATTCGTAAACTGTAACTTTGTAACCTTGGTTAGATAGATAATATCCGCAAGTTAAGCCAGATGGACCTCCACCAACGATAGCTATCTTTTTTCCATTAGATTTTGCTTTGGGTGGAACGTAACTCCAATCATCGTTCAGGTCAAAATCTGCTGCATGACGTTTTAATTGCCGAATAGCAATTGGTTCATCTACGATAGTTCTACGGCATTCTTCTTCGCAGAAAGCAGGACAAACTCTTCCAATTGAAAGGGGCATGGGAAGCGTTTCTTTTATCACTTTTACAGCTTCATGAAATTCTCCATTGGCAATGAGGGAAACATAACTTTGAATATCCACATTATTTGGACAAGCTATTCTACACGGAGCTTCGCAATCGGCATAATGATCGGAAAGCAAAAGTTCCAGGGCTATTTTTCTGGCTTTGATAACTTCTTCAGAATCGGTGATGATTTCCATACCTTCGGAAATTTCCGTTCCGCAAGAAGTAACAAAGCCTTTCCTGTTTTTTACTTTAACTGCACAAACCCAACAAGAACCAAATGGCTTTAATTCTTCATCATGACAAAGAGTTGGAATGTTAATTCCATTTTCCGTTGCAACTTCCAGAATAGTCTTACCTTTTTTTGCTTTTATATCTTTTCCATTTAATGTTAAGTTAACCATATCAGCTTCCCTCTTTATGATTTAATGATCGCATCGAATTTACATACATCATAGCAAACACCGCATTTTATACATTTATCCTGATCTATAACATGAGGTTTTTTTACTTCTCCCGAAATAGCTTGAACCGGACATTTACGTGCACAAGCTGTGCAGCCAACGCATTTGTCTTCATTTACTTCATACTTCATAAGAGCGTCGCAGACTCCAGCATGACATTTCTTATCAAGAATGTGTGCTTCATATTCTTTTCGGAAATAGCGCAAAGTTGTGAGAACAGGATTGGGAGCAGATTGACCTAAACCGCAAAGTGAAGATTTTATGATATTTTCGGCTAAAGTTTCCAATTTGTCCAGATCTTCAAGTTCACCTTTTCCCTTAGTTATTTTTGTTAATATTTCCAGCATTCGTTTGGTTCCCACACGGCAGAACGTACATTTTCCACAGGATTCATTCTGGGTAAAATTCAGGAAGAATCTTGCTACATCTACCATACAAGTTCCGCTATCCATCACAACCATTCCACCGGAACCCATTATAGCACCGGTTTTGTTTATCGAATCGTAATCTACAATTGTGTCCAAAAGTTCAGCGGGAAGGCAACCACCAGATGGACCACCAAGTTGTACTCCTTTAAATGGCTTATCAGTTTTCATGCCACCACCGACCTTATAGATAACATCTTTTAAAGGCATTCCCATTGGCACTTCGATAAGTCCACTATTCTTGATTTTTCCAGCTAAGGCAAAAACTTTGGTGCCTGCACTTTTTTCTGTTCCATATTGGGAATACTTTTTCGCTCCGTTCAAAATAATCCAGGCTACATTGGCATAAGTTTCCACGTTGTTAATGTTAGTCGGTTTTCCCCAAAGACCGGATTGAGCAGGAAATGGTGGGCGAATTCTGGGCATTCCTCGTTCACCTTCGATAGATGCCATTAAAGCTGTTTCTTCGCCACAAACAAAAGCTCCAGCTCCTTCCTTTATGTGTAAAATAAAATCGAAATCTGTTCCCAGGATATTTTTTCCTAAAAACCCTCTTTCTTTTGCTGCTTTTATAGCGATATTCAAATGTTTTATTGCCAGTGGATACTCAGCTCGACAATAAATGTATCCTTCGTTTGCTCCGATTGTATAGGCACAAATCGCCATTCCTTCGAGAACGCTGTGAGGGTCGCCTTCCAAGATGCTTCTATCCATAAAAGCACCAGGATCTCCTTCGTCGGCATTGCAAACTACATATTTCTTTCTGCCCATTGCATCGTAAGCAAATTTCCATTTTAAACCAGTTGGAAATCCAGCGCCGCCGCGTCCTCGCAATCCTGATTCCTGCATTTCCTTTATGATGTCTTCAGGACTCAATTCTTTGATCGCTTTTTCCAAAGATTTGTAACCATCTCGAGCCAGATAATCATCGATTGATTCAGGATTGATGATACCTGTATTGCGCAGAACGATCCTGACCTGATTATTATAATTTTCATTTTCAGAAGCTTCTAAAACATTGGAAACGACTACATCTTCTTTAATGGGTTTTCCTTCAACATAAGCATCGATAATACTTCCGACATTTTCTGGAGTAACTCTTCCGTAAGTGATGCTTTTATTTTTTTCATCGACGAACTCAATTATTGGTTCGGCAAAACACATTCCGATACAAGCAGTTTTTTTTACTTCAATGTCCTTCAATTTATTTTTTTTGATATGTTCATTTATGGCAACTTGAACATCTGCTGCACCTGCTGCCAGGCCGCAACTTGCTAATCCAACTTTAATAGTAAAGCTCAAGTTTACCTCCTATTTAAATTTTTTTAAAATTTCAGGAATATTTTCGGGGAGCAGTTTACCATGTGTATTGTCATCTACCATTATTACGGGTGCCAAACTACAACAACCTAAACAAGCAACTTCTACAACTGTGAACAAGCCGTCTTTGGTTGTGTCCTGATCGTCTGGCAAATTAAGGAAATTATTTATTGCCTTCAATATTCCATTTGCGTCTGAAACATGACAAGCTGTTCCTTTGCAAACCCGAATAACATGTTTACCCTGAGGTTTTAGTCGGAACATTGTGTAAAACGTAGCCACGCCATAAATTTGAGCCAATCTGACTCCGGTCTTCTCGGAAACATAACGCATTACATCTTTCGAAAGATATTTTTCGATTGCCTGGATTTCCTGGAGAAGAGGGATCAGAGAGCCTTTTTTACCAACGAATTTGTTAATGACTTGGTCAATTTCTTTTTTGTTTTTTATCATAAACAAAAGCTCCCAAATATTATTTTCATTTTCGTGGTACTTTTTTGAGCATGAGTATTCAATGTCAATAAATTTCCTGCATTATATAAATAAGGTAATTACATTATTTAATGCAAAAAATTTACGTAAAATTGTATTGAGTAAACTATTTATTTGTAAGCTTCTGAAATTAAAAAATATAAGTTATTTTTGTGTAGAATTTTTCGTAGTTTTTTTCTATTTTGTTTTCAATCTCATTCATTTCGGAATTCAATCCCATATAATAATGAAATTTACTGTTTAATTCCCATTTGAAATTGGAATAATATCCGAAATAAAATGTTTGATCATATCGCTCATAATTATGATATCTAATCCCCAAAGTAAATGAAATCGTATTTGAAAAATTTATCGTGGAATCAAAATTACCGATCACATATTCGCTGTCTATAAATGGAAGATCTGGAATATCCGGATAATTTGAGTAATCAATATTTAAAGAATATGAAAAGTGCCTGAACAAGGTGCCGATAGCATTATACTGAATAATATCGCCTTGGTAGGAATCATCTAAACTATAAAAATAGTAATCGACTTTGTTCAAGCTCAATCTTTGAATGAACCAGCTTAGTTTATCCCATTCCAACCTCACACCAAATCTTGTTTTATCTGTAAATTTTCCACTCTTGGAATCAGGTTCGATGTTTTCTTTTACATAGACAAATTCCAACTCTATATCCGCATTGAAGTTAGTTGCTATTTCTGATTCTAAAGTTAGATAGCGTTCCAATAAATTTGTACTTATGTTATCATATTCTTCCGAAAGAGTAAGAGAGTGTTCAATATCCGATAAAATATCAGAATCAAAATCGTGCAAATTTGCAAAATCAAAATTCCAGCCATAAAAATCATCTTCATATATTTTTCCCATATCCAAAGTATATTCACTACTCATCTGCTGAATAGAGAATTTCAGCATTTCATGACGAGAGTAACGAGAGAAACCAGTCTGGAAATGATAACCGTAATCGGAATTACCATTCATCTGTTTATTGGAAAAATTAACTTCTGCCCAGAAATATTGATTCTTCCCAGCCTCCCATATCGGATTTGTGTGTAAAACTGTATTTGAATAATTATCGTTAACCCTATTCAATATTGTAAACTGGCAGCGGAATTTATCCCAAACAGGCTTGAACGCTAAAATATTGTAAAAATCATCTGGATTTGTAATCACAGTATAAGTTGAATCATCACTGGCATCATAACAGGTTTCTTTTTCTAATTTATCTTTGGCGGAAAGAAAACCAAAATCCAAATTCTTATAATTGCTGGAGAACTTCAAAGCATAAACTGGCTGCACAATATTCCTGGTATAGAATAGTTGATTATTTGTTCCTAAAACGTTAAAATCTTCGATAAAAAAATAACGATTTTCCGAAAAAGTTGGAGCATACTTCGAATTATATGAATCGATAACCGCATCCATGGGAACATCTGAAAAATCGGGTGATAAACTAAGTTTTGTGCGCATTCTTGGATTTAGATTAAAAGTCAGATCCAAACCAACATTTTCTTCATCAAAATTAACTTCATTATTTTTTATATCATAGGTAAAAATAGCGTGTGGCTTAATTCGGAACATTCTTGAATTTGGAATGTTTCGATTTATGTGAATGGAATGAGCTTTCCTGAAATAATCGATACCCATTTTTGTTAGCACAAAAGGAGTGCTGTAGGATTGGCGAGAATTTTTCTGGTAACGGGTTAAAATTATTTTCCAATTATAAGGTGCTGATCCATCATGACGTAAATCGCTAAAAGGAATTTTGAAAGTAACTTTCCATAAATGATCATCAATTTTTGAAGAATAAGAATAGGTGCTGTTCCAATATTTATCTGATTCTAATTCTGTATTCCGGATAAAATCGTATTTGCTGCCCAGCGGATAGGCAAAATAACCATAGGCAAAATAATTATCCAAGTCAGTTATGAGCTGAACTCGCAGATAATCGGAATATGGATTTACATCTTTATCGGCAAAGCGTCCATATACCAAATTCTCGTCGATTTCTGATTCAAAATGAAGATAAAGATTTTTATCATCGTGCCACAACCAAGCTTTGGTTTCTAATTCAATTTCTGCAGAATCAGGTGGTGAAACACGATAGAAATCTTTTAAAAGATTATCTTGATTTCTTACAGGTTTTGGAGAGTATGGAACATCCAATCCGACCAAAAGGTTGAAATGTAGATACAATAATCCCCAAAAAACTACATTTATTCTTTTTAACATAAATTCTGAAATTAATCAGTAAATTCGAATTTTCCTTCTTCGAATAATCTTACACAAGCTTTCACAACATCGGGATCGTAATAATCGGTAGTGTGAGCTTTAATTTCTTCCAGAGCTTTTTCAGTTCCCAAAGCAGCTCTGTAAGGTCTATGAGAAGTCATGGCTTCAACCACATCAGCAACAGCAAGAATGCGAGATTCCACAAGGATTTCATCACCTTTCAGACCATTCGGATATCCTGAACCATCCATTCTTTCGTGATGTTGATGAACAATGGTGGAAATTGGCCAAGGGAATTCGATTGTGCTAAGAAGATCATAACCAACCTGGCTATGATTCTTTATCACTTCAAATTCCATTATATTGATTTTTCCTGGTTTGGAAAGAATATCAGATGGAACGGAAATTTTACCAATATCATGTATTATGCCAGCAAATTTAAGACCTTCCAATTTATCTTTATCGACCTTCATTTCCCGACCGATCGCAACTGCTAATTCTTTAACTCTTTTCTGATGACCGGCTGTATAAGGGTCTCGCATTTCTGAGGTATTGGACATGGCTTGAATAATATCTCCAGTAGCTTTCTGAAGCATCTCAAAGCTGCGCTTCATTTTTTCTTCTGCTTCTATACTTTCCGTAATATCATTGAAAAGCATAACTGCACCGGAAAACAATCCATTGTCAAAAATTGGAACACCTTTCACTTCCAGATGTTTAGCTTCTTTTTTGTTATTTAGTATTTCCAGCTCAGTGGCTATTTCCAAGCCACTTTTTAATTCATCAGTTAATTGCAGTAAACCGGAAGAATCAATTTTGGGAATGTTTTTTAGTAGATCTCCATTTAACGATTCGATACTTTTGCTGCGAATTTCAAGTTGCTTGATAATTTCTGGATTAAGGTAGATTATCCGCATATTTTTATCAAGTCGAATAATACCGGCAGGAGACTTTTCAAGAACTTCTTCGTGCAATTCGTAAAGAGTTTTATATTTCTTTTCTGATTCCAGAAGCTCTTGCGTTTTTTCTGCCACCATCAGTTGCAAGGTTTCATTAAAGTTCTTCAGTTTTTCTTCAGATTTTTTTAGGAGTATATCATTCAATTTCAATTTGACCACCAGATATATGGTGATCAAAATGAAAAAACCTAAGACAATAGACGAAATTAAGACGAATGTTTGGATCTGATTTTCCATATAAAAAAGACACTCCCTAACCAATAAATTAGACTAATTGTTGTGGCATATTGACCAAAATTCCAATTTTCCAAAAATCCAAGCGATATTACATTGCTGGCTAAGATATGTAGGCAGAAGTAAAGAGCGAAACCGGAAAATATGAAGAATGATTCGATATTATTAATAAACATGTCACTTGCCAAAAGCTTACGTAGTATGATCATAGTTCCCAACAATAGTAAAATGATATTGAAGAAATCGGTAGTATTGATTGGGCTATAACTTTTCTGAACAAAAGAAAGGATCGCAGCTAGAGTGCTGGGAATTGCCAGAACGGTCATTGTAATGTAGAAGATATCCTTATGTTTTTCTGTATCACTTAAGATCATAAATAAAATTTTTAATACGTAGTAAAGTTCAAAAATGCTGGCAATTGCCCAAAAAATCAAATAAGCGGAATTTGTCCGACCATTGAATATCCGAATTAAGATCATAGACAAATTCCACATTATAAATATTCCTAAAAAAACAATAAAATTCTGAATTGAAATTTTATTTACTCTTTTATAATTCTGCTTTTTCAATAAGAGAACCCAGCCAATCAAAGCTGAAATCCTCAATATTGAGGTTCCGTAAACACTAAAAATTCCAATCATTTATTATTTTTTTAGAATTAACTCCCTTTCCTCTCTCTTCACCACAGATCAAAACATTATCATTAACTTCGAATCGTCAACAAAGAATAATTTGATCAGGAAGTAATAGGATCATCTTCATCATCAACGATCCAGGGATCAGGTTTGATGTCGCCTTGAGCGCTGGCAACAACACTTTCTTCTTCCTCTTCATCATCATCAACGATCCAGGGATCAGGTTTAATGTCGCCTTGAGCGCTGGCAACAACACTTTCTTCTTCCTCTTCATCATCATCAACGATCCAGGGATCAGGTTTGATGTCGCCTTGAGCGCTGGCAACAACACTTTCTTCTTCCTCTTCATCATCATCAATTATCCAGGGATCAGGTTTAATGTCGCCTTGAGCGCTGGCAACAACACTTTCTTCTTCCTCTTCATCATCATCAACGATCCAGGGATCAGGTTTAATGTCGCCTTGAGCGCTACAGATGTTTTCATAAACATCATCAGGATTTACATCCAGCTCTGCAAATGGATCGGGACGAAGATCACCTTGGGCAGTGCATTCCGAATTGTAGAAAGCATTAGAATTTACATTTTGGACAGAGCAAACAACACTAACAATAGAAACGGCAAATACGGCTACAAGAATGAGAATTGCATTTTTTTTCATCTTTCCTCCTAATTTTTAATTTTTTTGGATTTTTCATTCTCAAAATTTTTACATAATTGATCATTCAACACAACCGATGAATCATCTTGTTTTTCAAACGATTCCGGTTGCCAATCTCCCTGGGTTACACTTTTCAGGCCGGTAGATGAAGAAGCCTTATCCGAATTGTTGATCATGGTGAATATGCTGGCAGCACTGAAAATGATGGCAATGACTAATACAATAACTAGATTCTTTTTCAATTTTCTACTCCAATTTTTTGGATTTATTTTGTTAATTTAACGGTTACAGAAATATAAAACTGTCTCTCTTCATTTTCCCTCTCTCTCTTTAAGAAAAATAATTTTATTCAAAAGCAAAATCTGAACTTCAGTTTGGCAAGACATTTTTTGCCGATCAAACTTTTATTTTTATTCTATTATTGAGTCCCCTCTAAAAACTCGATTTTAGTTTAACCATTTCACAACCTTCAATTTTATTGACGCTCAACAAAATTGGAACAGAAAACTCAAATATAACTCCGAAATGGGCAAAACAAGCTCTGAAAAACTTCTCTATAT
>JAIPJH010000050.1 GCA_021734245.1 Candidatus Cloacimonadota bacterium
CGCTTTGAATTTGTTATCCATTAAACCAAGGATTGAAACAGTAAATCTATTTCCTGAAACAAGGATTTCTTCACCCTTTGAATTTGTTATCCATTAAACCAAGGATTGAAACTTTTCAAAATCTTGGTTACAGTTTTAACATGTTCCGACTTTGAATTTGTTATCCATTAAACCAAGGATTGAAACTGAAAAAGCTTATGGAAATGATAGCGATATGGTTTACTTTGAATTTGTTATCCATTAAACCAAGGATTGAAACTTCAATAATTCCGATCCTGTAACTACATTTCTATCAATCTTTGAATTTGTTATCCATTAAACCAAGGATTGAAACAGATAAAGTACGCATTAAGTAGATTAGCAAATTCGGCTTTGAATTTGTTATCCATTAAACCAAGGATTGAAACTAATCTTAAAATCGTTACCTATCAGAATTTCACCCGCTTTGAATTTGTTATCCATTAAACCAAGGATTGAAACAAAAACAACGTTATGGCAAAACTGAAACCTCTGGGAGCTTTGAATTTGTTATCCATTAAACCAAGGATTGAAACGAGAATCTAACAGCTTATTTGAATCCCGATTTAACCTTTGAATTTGTTATCCATTAAACCAAGGATTGAAACCATGAATTGATGGCGATCATTGCAAAAGGCGTGAAACTTTGAATTTGTTATCCATTAAACCAAGGATTGAAACCCCAATTACCTCCTTCAAAGTGTTGAATAGCCAATGCTTTGAATTTGTTATCCATTAAACCAAGGATTGAAACATTCGGTATTGATTGATGAGAGTGACATAATTGCTTCTTTGAATTTGTTATCCATTAAACCAAGGATTGAAACAATAAGCAGCAACTTCCTGTTGGAAATTCTGATCTTCTTTGAATTTGTTATCCATTAAACCAAGGATTGAAACAGCTTTGATTGCTCTTTCGATTGATAGTAATCTTCTCTTTGAATTTGTTATCCATTAAACCAAGGATTGAAACTATTGACGACTGTTGTATTATCTAAATTTTTTAATCTTTGAATTTGTTATCCATTAAACCAAGGATTGAAACGTAGTTGTAATTTCCTCCTGGGTACAACTTCATAATGCTTTGAATTTGTTATCCATTAAACCAAGGATTGAAACTCGAGTAGTATTTCAAGAATATTCACATTTTTTTCAACTTTGAATTTGTTATCCATTAAACCAAGGATTGAAACCAAGCTGGAACAAGAGCAGGAACATTTTACAAAACCTTTGAATTTGTTATCCATTAAACCAAGGATTGAAACTAGTCCTGATGCCCCTAACAGGCGTATCGGCTGTCGGGCTTTGAATTTGTTATCCATTAAACCAAGGATTGAAACCCAATGCCAGCATGAAGCCCTGTGCCTCCACACTGCCTTTGAATTTGTTATCCATTAAACCAAGGATTGAAACACTTGATCAACCGTTAGGTTCAGCGTGCTGCATATTCTTTGAATTTGTTATCCATTAAACCAAGGATTGAAACAGTTGCTTCGATAAAGTGCTTTTCTGTACTGCGTAAACTTTGAATTTGTTATCCATTAAACCAAGGATTGAAACTAAAACCTTCTGGGGTAGAAAGTGGGATTTGTAGACTTTGAATTTGTTATCCATTAAACCAAGGATTGAAACTTTACGAAATAAAATTGTAAATTATAAACTATCTAACTTTGAATTTGTTATCCATTAAACCAAGGATTGAAACTAAAGTGCTTTTCTATATTGTGTAAAAAGTATTTTTCTTTGAATTTGTTATCCATTAAACCAAGGATTGAAACAGCAATAACTGCTTTACTACTATTAGGGGCAGAAATCTTTGAATTTGTTATCCATTAAACCAAGGATTGAAACGATAAGCTAAAACCTGTTATATCTGCTATCTCGTTCTTTGAATTTGTTATCCATTAAACCAAGGATTGAAACTTCACAAGGGAATTATAAAAATCCGAGCCAATTATTCTTTGAATTTGTTATCCATTAAACCAAGGATTGAAACAATAGCTTGTAATTAGCTATTTGATAGCCTCATTGACTTTGAATTTGTTATCCATTAAACCAAGGATTGAAACGTAGTATTGAAGTAAAGCATGAGAGGAAAGTTGTTCTTTGAATTTGTTATCCATTAAACCAAGGATTGAAACCTTTGCGAGGTTACACGGAAATTAAAAAAATTCCAGACTTTGAATTTGTTATCCATTAAACCAAGGATTGAAACAATAATGGAAAATGAATCAAAAGTCGTTCCATTCCCTCTTTGAATTTGTTATCCATTAAACCAAGGATTGAAACTTAGGTGAATAGTTGCGGGCGGTGAAATAGTTCTGGTGCTTTGAATTCGTTATCCATTAAACCAAGGATTGAAACTGCTCCCTATGGTAGAAGCATAATCAAACATACTTCCTTTGAATTCGTTATCCATTAAACCAAGGATTGAAACCTAAAAGAGTAAAGTCCTATAACATAGAGTACTGCACTTTGAATTCGTTATCCATTAAACCAAGGATTGAAACCTGAATTGCGAACAAAGAAAAGCGAAAATTTGCCTGTCTTTGAATTCGTTATCCATTAAACCAAGGATTGAAACCTGAATTGCGAACAAAGAAAAGCGAAAATTTGCCTGCTTTGAATTCGTTATCCATTAAACCAAGGATTGAAACGGAAAAGATAAGCATCCTTCTCTGAAAGTTCCTTTCTTTGAATTCGTTATCCATTAAACCAAGGATTGAAACCTCTTTTAGTAACTTCCATATTACCGAAAGAGTAATACTTTGAATTCGTTATCCATTAAACCAAGGATTGAAACTCTTTACCTGTCAACGGAGCTTTAATCTCCGAACAAGCTTTGAATTCGTTATCCATTAAACCAAGGATTGAAACCAAAGAAATAAGTTACTACAAAGGTAAGATAATAGCTTTGAATTCGTTATCCATTAAACCAAGGATTGAAACAAAAACCACCACCACCTACGCTAATAACCTTCGTCTGCTTTGAATTCGTTATCCATTAAACCAAGGATTGAAACTTTACAAGTGAATTATAAAACTCCGAGCCAACTATCCTTTGAATTCGTTATCCATTAAACCAAGGATTGAAACAATTAAGTAAAGAAAACAAGCAAAAGATAAGAAAAGCTTTGAATTCGTTATCCATTAAACCAAGGATTGAAACTAGCAGTCCCAAACTTCTTTTCCTATCCAAAACAAAAGCTTTGAATTCGTTATCCATTAAACCAAGGATTGAAACTAGTACCGGCAGTAGGAACAACTCCAAAATATTACCTTTGAATTCGTTATCCATTAAACCAAGGATTGAAACAGGACATACCTTACCAGGAACGTGAAAAGGCAAGAATCTTTGAATTCGTTATCCATTAAACCAAGGATTGAAACATTACTAAAGCAGACTTTTACGAGCTTGCATTAGATCCTTTGAATTCGTTATCCATTAAACCAAGGATTGAAACGAAATATCAGGAGAGTCCGGCGGATTGATCAATTATCTTTGAATTCGTTATCCATTAAACCAAGGATTGAAACACTGATAATATGATTGTAACATTATCAGAAATCATTCTTTGAATTCGTTATCCATTAAACCAAGGATTGAAACATGACGCACCGTGTGTCACGGATGGCACACCAACCTCTTTGAATTCGTTATCCATTAAACCAAGGATTGAAACAGCTCGTCTTGTTTTTCTTTTGGCAGTAACCCGTACTTTGAATTCGTTATCCATTAAACCAAGGATTGAAACAAAATTAATCCAATTACTTTGTCTATATATTCAGATCTTTGAATTCGTTATCCATTAAACCAAGGATTGAAACCAGATCTCAAAAAAAAACTCCCTATCCACACTTTTCCTTTGAATTCGTTATCCATTAAACCAAGGATTGAAACTAAAATTAATTAGGAAGAAAGATGAAAGAAAAAAATGCTTTGAATTCGTTATCCATTAAACCAAGGATTGAAACCGTGTTACAAAAAAGGTTGACTGTAAATATATAGACTTTGAATTCGTTATCCATTAAACCAAGGATTGAAACCGTGTTACAAAAAAGGTTGACTGTAAATATATAGACTTTGAATTCGTTATCCATTAAACCAAGGATTGAAACTTTACGTCAAATAAAGATAAAATATTGCTCGCTGACTTTGAATTCGTTATCCATTAAACCAAGGATTGAAACAAAAAAGGCTGTCAATTTAGGTTCAGTTTCAAGACTCTTTGAATTCGTTATCCATTAAACCAAGGATTGAAACTTAATTGCCTTTTAAATTGTTTTAAATTGCCTTATTCTTTGAATTCGTTATCCATTAAACCAAGGATTGAAACTTTCATAGGGAATGTTGACTAAATAAAGATAACTATCTTTGAATTCGTTATCCATTAAACCAAGGATTGAAACTCTATCTGTCAACTTCGGATTGATTATCGGATTGACTTTGAATTCGTTATCCATTAAACCAAGGATTGAAACGTTGCTGTCTCAATTAATTCTACTTTCTTTTATTTCTATTTCTTCTTAATCCATTTCTTTGCTTCGTTCAAAGAAATAAATCTATCATAATTTATATCAATTTTATTCAGGAAAATAGCTGAATCCAAATGGGAAAAAAACATATCCAATTTTTCTGTAGAATCTGAAATTTCGCTGCAAACATAAGCTACTGTCAATTTTCTTTTAGTAAAATTATATTGTGTTACCCTTTGCGTACTATCGATAATCGAAGTAATCGGAACTTCATATTTCATTTTTGTAAGATCGATAATAAATTTGGATGTATTATAAGTTTTACTTAATTCTTCCATTTCATCATAAATATCATGAATAGGTTCTTCATCAATTGGAAAATCACCTTCCGCTTTGATGATTATGCAATTTAAATCTTCTTGAAAATTAAATAAAACTTTCATAAAATACCTTTAATTTTTTACAACTAAATTAGTTTACATTAAAATGTCAATCTGTTTATATTTAACAGTGTTTAGTAAATTTATGAAAAACATTTCTTTTGACAGAAACAATCGAGAATATTTTTATTCATTAAAATTTCGTAGAAGCTTGGAGTTGATGATGAAAAAGAAGTTTTTATTGTTAATAGCAGTTCTATTTATCAGCTTTTTATTCTCTGAAGATCTGGCACCAAATGAAGAAAGATTCATCGAGCTGAAAACAAAAGTTAATTATGGATTTATCTTTATAAGCTGGGAAGTTCATGGATTGGAGCGTTATGATAAACTGGAACTGAAAATAAAGGACCGAAAAGAAGAAGTAGAAAATATTGATATAACAAACAGAAAATATTATGTTTTAGATCGTGATTTTCCACACGATGAAGATGGAAAGTTCAGTCAGATAAGTTACTGGATTATTGCCACCGTAGATATTAGTCATACAATTGGGGGAAAGTTTTACAAAACCGGCACTGATTATCTGGCTTCACAAATTGATATTTTAAGCCCCATAAACTTTCCAAAACCATTTGATGCACAATATAATAAAGGAATAGTATATTGCAGATTATGGTTCAAAGAACCCGATCTAATTGAAAGATTTTATGGTTTCCAGATCGATGGCAAAGATTTTAAAACCAGAGTAGATGATTATGGTAACTGCGTTATTAAAACAGGAAGTTACAAAAAGCCTGATCAAATTTCAGCATTATTTTTATCGATAGATGAACCTGTGATCAAACAAAAAAGTGTCAGCGCAAAAGTTGTGGAAACGAAGCATAATCTGGCAAAAGGATATTCTGCAAATTCTTCTGATGACATTATCTCATACATTTCTGCTGATGCCATAGAAGATTCTCTTGATCCTTTTGATCTTAAATTTGAAGATATTAAAAATGAGGAATCCATAACCATTTCCTGGAATAAAATACCTGAAGCTGAGTATTATTTTGTGTTTAGAACTCCAGCTGTGGATAGCCTTTATAAATCATTTTATGCTAAATCTAATACAGGATGGAAGTCTTCACGAATGAACAGAATTAAATTCAAAAACGACTATCATAATGTTTTACCATGGAGCAAAGAAAAACTCCGCTCCGGTTTCGTTTATACCTATTGGGTCAGTGCCAGAAAACCATTTGAAGATCTGGGAATTTCCAGGAAAGTATCTGTTTACTATTTTGATGGTAAAAAAGGTATGATAAAAAGTGAATTGAAAGAAATGGAGATTGTTCTGAGAACCGAAGAATATGAGAAAATTGAGTCAGATCATATCGGTGTTACAAATTCCCTTGCAGATAAAGGCTTCCAGAAACATGTTCATGATTTTGAAACTACACCTGACAAAATTAAATTTAAAGTTAAGTATTTTGAATTGAAACCTTACAGAATGTTGATCTCAGGAAATGATGGGTATCTTCGGGTGGGAGAAGTAGTAAGATCTTTTCTGCCGCCAAAATATGGAAATAACAGCGATCTTCTTGCTTTGATGCATGTTCTTAACTTCGATCCTTTGTCGGAAAAACCGATCATAGATGAATCACGCATCATGGTTGAAGATCCAATAAAAATCCCTGTTTCTGTTAATATGATCGAACCTGATAAAGAATAAATCTTGGAGGAAAGATGAAAGTTACTTTAATTACAATTCATGTGAGTGAAATGCAGGAATCTTTAAAATTTTATCAAAATATACTGGGAATGGAAATCATTAACGAAATACATCCCAATGAAAACATGAGAATTGTTTTCCTGAAAGGAGAGGGAGAAGTAAAAATTGAATTGATCGAAGATAAATCAATTACTCAATTAGATAAATTTTCTTCTCCGGTTTCTATGGGGATTTTCATCGACGATATGAATGAAATCTTGCAAATGTTAAAAGAGAAAAAAGTTCCCGTCAAACGTGGACCGATTTCAGTTCCCAGTGGAAGCAAGTTACTTTTTATCGAAGATCCGAATGGCGTAGAAGTAGAATTTATTGAAGAGTAAGTTTAACTAATAAAATTTACCTTGCGAAGGATTTCGAACTTCTTGCCGAAAACGACCTTCGCAAGGTTCAAAATCTATCCTTTCAGATACTTAAACCACTCCTCAAAACCTTCTCCAGTTTTGGCAGAAAGTTCGATCACTTTCATCTTTGGATTTACTTTCTGAATGTTTGTTTTGATGTCTTCAATGTTGATGTCAAGGTAGGGAAGAAGATCGATTTTGGCGATCAGGCAAAGCTGTGAAGTTTGAAAAGCCAGAGGGTATTTGAGCGGTTTGTCTTCACCTTCTGTTACGCTGAGAACAACAGCATTCACATGTGCTCCCACGTCAAATTCTGCCGGGCAGACCAGATTACCGATATTTTCCACAAAGATCAGTTCCAGATTTTCCATCTCGATCTCTTCCATGGCACTTTTTATCCAACCAGATTCCAGATGGCAATCTCCACCAAAAGGTCCGGTATTGATCTGGTAAGTTTGAATTCCTGCTTTGGCAACACGTTCTGCATCCAGAGTTGTTTGAATATCACCTTCAATCACGCACATTTTCTCACCGAATTCCTGTGCAGTTCTTTCCATGATGGTAGTCTTGCCGGAACCGGGTGAACTCATCAGGTTGATAAAAAGTATGTTTTTTTCCTTTAATTCTTTTCTCAATTCACCTGCGATCCTGTCATTTACATTCAGGATCTTCTGCATTACTTTTACTTCTTTTGTATCCATTTATATTCTCCTATTATTTTTTTTTTGAAATGTCATCCCGAGATATCTTCTTATTTTACTTATAAATATCCAGTTAATTTCTCTCTGCTTTACTTAAACTCAGAGATTCTTCAAAAGAACAAATTCTGTAAGATCCTTCAGAAGGACGAAAACACATATATTTTTTTACAATCCCAAAAAATTAATTGCTACTCCACTTAGCAAGATTATTCCTCCTGCCAGCGCATGCGTATACTTTTCCAGTTTGCTGAAAAATACCATTTTCAATCCCAGAGATGCCACATAAACTACTATCATCATTGTAGAAATAGTGGTAATTGCAAAAATGGCTGTAATAAAGATAAGTCCACTGATGCTGTTTTGGGCAGCCGGATACATCAAAATGGGAATGAGCGGTTCGCAGGGACCTAACACAAAAATCGTAAACAAAACCCAGGGAGTAATGTTTTTCTTTTTTGCATCGTGTATATGGCTGTGCTCACTTTGATGAGTGTGTTCGTGCTCATGATTTGATCCATCGGAATGAAAGTGTAAATGAGAATGTGATCTGTTGCGGATGGCATTACGAATTCCCCAGAGCATGTAAACCAGACCAAAACTCATTAAAGCCCAACCAGCAATACTACCTCGAATTGATTCGAAAGCTTCGATTTTGCCAAGTGCTATTCCAATTGAAACTCCTAAAATTCCTAAAACAACAGATCCCAAAACGTGTCCCAGTCCGCATAAAAATGTTATTGACATGGTCTTTGGCATAGACCAGCCGCGTGCTTTGGACATCACAATAAACGGCAAATAATGATCGGGACCAAATAAAGTATGAAAAAATCCGATCGAGGCAGCTGTAATTGCCAACAATGAAATTTCGTTACTCAATTTTTTTCTCTCCTTAAATATATTTTTTTATATTTTCAGCACAGGGAATGCATAACTTTCTGCCATCTCTTTTTCTGATGCGGGTTTCCATGGCAGTTTCTCCGCATTCTTCGCAAACAATGTTTTTGTATAATTTTGCTTCGGGTGGAAGCTCAATGCTGATTTCCTCAAGATTGGCAAAATCTTCACTTTTGCTTTCCAAAATCTGATTAATTAATTCTTCGCGGCTTGATTCTTCTTTCTTAACTCTATTTAAGAAGTCAGGATTGCGGCTGGCACGAATTGCTCTTCCACTCTTGCGGCAGATAAAAGTATAAACCATTTTACCATGATCTTTGAAAATGAAGTTTCCTTTGCCAAATGTACAACCGGAAATAAACTGAACAGCATCTGTTCCACAAGCATCGTTTTCTACAATAGCTACAATTTCTTCATCTTCCGCTCGCAGCTTGTTCAATTTTTCCAAGGCAGCTAATGTCAGTTTATATCCCATAGCCAAACCAGGACAACTATGTCCGTGAAATTTTACAACCTCTTCGAATTTTGGATATTGCATTTAAATTTTCTCTCCGGTCGTTGCCAAACTCAATTTGGCATGTTTTACACCTTTGGCAGCTTTCAATTTATTGCAGAGAACGGTCAATTCATTGGCTCTGCCTTTCACCACGATGATCTCAAAGCAGTTGTCATGATCCAGATGAATATGTTGGGAGGAAATTATCAGTTCATGATGATCGTGCTGAATGTTTGTGAGATTGTTGGTAAGCTCCCGTTGATGATGATCGAAAACCATGGTGATGACACCGGTAACTATTTCGTTGCTGGTCCATTCGTCTTCGATAAGCTTATCGCGGATAATATCGGCAATAGCATTGGAACGATTTGTATAACTGTGCTGTTTGATATGTTCATCAAACTTCTTCAGCAGCTCGCTATTCAGCGAAACTCCGAATCTAACTAAATCCGACATAGCACCTCCGTGTTACGAATGGCAAAAAAGTGCTACTGGATTTTGATGTCAACGAAATTTAATCACAAAAAGTAATAAAAGTTTAATTGTTTTTTTAAATGCTTACAAATGTTAAATATAGAAAATGCTTGTTTACAAATTTAAATCAACGAATATAAAAAAATCGATCTTCAGCTGCTCCATTCCTCCCGGATATAATTCGTTAATGATATCATTCGAATCCTTTCCCTGATCAATTTTTCTGAGCAACTCTTTCAAAATATTTTTTCGGAAATCATCATTCTGGAAAAAATAAACAATTCCCCAGGAAAGAGTGCTGGAATAGAAGTCGGGTCTGGAATTTACTTCCCGCCATTTATTATTTGACCAAGCCAAGAAATCTTCCAGATCAATCTTATCGGTTTCATGGATCCACTCTTTCAGCCGCGTTTCTTTTTTGGCTTGTTTTTTTATTTTTATCAAATCATTTTCCAGGATTGCATATTCAAAATATTCCGATAATCCTTCATTTATCCATTTTGGAATGACAGGAATAAAACTACGAAGAATAAAGTGGTTAATTTCATGAGAAACTGTTTTCAAATATCGATCATTTTTATTTATCACGATTACTTTTTCCGACTGAGAATAAAAACCATTTTTTGATCTTGAAGTAGATATTTTTTTTTGAAAGTTACGATAGCTGGTCGTATCACCAAATATTTTCATTTTAATTTCAGGAAAACTTCCGCTGAAGATATCTTCATAAAATTCAATTTCATATTTTGTGATCTCCTTGATGAAATTCCATTCTGAAGCCGATAGATTGCAATTTACCTGATCAATCTGAACAATCGCTTTATCTTGATTTTGGGAACAAAATGTAAGCAGCAAAACTGAAACTAAAAAAAGAAGTTTTACCGATTTATTAAAATTCATTTACTATTGAGTTCCTTCCAAAGTTTGAATATACAACTCTTTGCCTGAAATAAGTTCGGTGTCAAAAGAATCACATTCTGGGCACATAAAAATAGGTTCATCGATGGTAAATTCATGTTGGCAATTTTTACATTTTACCCGTACATCTTTTTCGCTCATTGTCAGGATGGCATTTTCAAAACCTTCATATTCGGTTTTCATGAATTCAAAATTGGTCAGCATTACTTCTTCGATGATCTGATGAAATTTTCCGACCACGATTTTCACTTTTGTGATTTCTTTTAGATTTTCTTTTTTTTGGATGTCTTTCGCTAATTCTAAAAGTGAATGAACTATTGCACCTTCATGCATGGTTGCTCCTGATTATTAACCTTAAGCTTATTTTCAGCATATCCTGGGCAGCGGATCAGATTCCAGCATCAGAAGAGGTCGCAGACCACCGATGGAAGTTCGCAGATAAACTCCTTGGAACTCGTTTGTTACTTCTCCGATAATCGCGCTGTTTTTGCCTGATTTATGAGTTTTCATTTTATCAATAATATTTTCGTCTTTTTGGGAAATAAATGAAACAAGTTTGCCTTCATTTGCCATATAAAGTGCATCCAATCCCAAAAGACCACAAACTGCTTCTACATTTTCTGATATCGGTAAAGCTTCTTCATCGATGATAATTCCAAAACCTGTATCGTCAGAAACTTCATTCAGGATCGTGGCAACTCCGCCGCGAGTGGCATCGCGCAGAAAATGGACATCGCCATTTTTCAGCATGAATTGAACCAGATGATTCAAAGAAGCACAATCACTTTTCGGGGCAGGATCCAGTTCCAGGTTTTGTCGGGCATTGATAATCGCTACAGTATGATCTCCCAAATTTCCATTTACAATGATTTTATCACCAACTTCAATTTTCTGGGAAGATAATTCAACCTTTTCTGGAAGAAATCCTATTCCTGTGGTGGTGATGTAAATTCCATCAGCTTTACCTTTTTCCACCACTTTTGTATCTCCGGCAATTATTTTCACACCAGCATCAATTGCTGCTTTTTGCACAGATTCTGTGATTTTTCTCAAATCATCGATCTTGAATCCTTCTTCTATAATGTAGGTTATCAAAATGTATTTTGGAATTGCTCCAGTCATCGCCACGTCGTTCACTGTGCCGGTAATGGAAAGTTTTCCAATATCTCCGCCAGGAAAAAAAATCGGTTGCACAACATGAGCATCCGTAGTTACAACTGTTCTATTTTCAATCTGAACTCCATCATCCAAAGTTGGAAGATGGAAATTCTTATCAAAAATTTCGCTGATCAATTTCCTGGTAAGCCCGGCTCCACTGCCATGTCCTAAAGTTATAATTTCTTTTTTCATAATTTCTCAATTAACCTTGTCAGTGTCTCATTTGAAACTTCTTCTCACTTGACCCTGCCAAGGTTTTCGTGTCGGACTCGACTTAAGAATTTGATTGCCTCCACATTTCTTCACCAAAGTCTTGAGTTGAGAACGAAAATTTATTAACAACTATTACTCCAACCATTGAAAAGGCTGATTTGATAGAATTTCTCTGACAAGCCATTTTCAAGGTTTTACCTTTCGTATTTATAATATGCAGCGCAACTTCCTTCTGAAGAAACCATGCAGGGGCCGATCGGATGAGCCGGTGTGCATACTTTTTCGAATAACGGACATTCCGGTGGAATGATCTTTCCTTTTAGTACATCGGCACATCTGCAGCCGGTATTTCCTTCTTCATCTTTCAAAGTTATATTGTATTTTTTTGCTGCATCAAATTCAGCGTATTTCTCTTTAATTCCCATTCCTGAATCTGGGATCCAACCGATTCCACGCCACAAAGCATCTTCTACTTGCAGAATTTCCTCGATTATCTGCTTGGCAATTTTATTTCCAGAACTATCAACTACTCTATTGTATTCGTTAATAATTTGAGGATTATCTTTAGAAATTTGGTTGGTAAGAAGTTTTACTGCACGCAAAATATCCAGAGGTTCAAATCCTGTAACAACTCCACCAATTCCAAATTTTTCCGGAAGCAGATCATAGCTTTCAGAACCGATTATCACACTAACGTGACCGGGAAGTAAAAAACCATCGAGTTCAATATCCTCTGTCGAAAGTAAGGCATCCAGAGCCGGAGGAACTAATTTGAAAGCTGGAAAAACCGAGAAGTTGAACTGCTTTTGCTTTGCTGCCAGAAAGATCGTTTGAGCAATTCCGGGAATAGTTGTTTCAAAACCAATTCCCACGAACACAACTTGTTTTTTTTCTGCCAGTTTCAAAGCTTCCAAGGGTGAATAAATCAGTTTGATATCCAGTCCTTTCGCTCGAGCCTGCTCCAGAGTTTCCTCTTTGCCGGGAACGCGGATCAGATCGCCAAAAGTGGCGATCGTGACGCCTTTCAGTTTTATCAGTTCATCGATGAGAGAGGAAGGCGTTACACACACAGGACAGCCCGGGCCGGAAATTAGTTGAATAGAAGGTGGAAGCAATTTGCGAATTCCCCAATGACCGATAGCCATCGTGTGTGATCCGCACACTTCCATGATCTTGATCGGCTTTTTCCAATTGTTCAGATCATCAACGATCTTTTTTATAAGAGCAGGATCGCGAAATTTCTTATTGTTCAACATTTTTGTTTTCTAATTCCATTTCGTCTTGTATTGTACCCAATTCATCGAAAAGCTTCAAGGTTTCTTCGGCATCTTCTTCCGAGATCACGTTCAATGCAAATCCGGTGTGAATGAGCACCCAATCACCTTTTTCAACTTCCGGGGTAAAAGTGAACATCACTTCCTTTCTGGCTCCCCCTAGATTTACATAACCTTTTTCACCATCTTTTTGGACTACCTGAGCCGGTATTGCTAAACACATTTATCCTCCTGAGCTTAAAGCTCATTTATTTTTATATTTTCTATTGGCGATCATCAACTGGCCAACAGAAATCGAACCATCATTGGGCGGTAAATTCTGTGGCAGGTAAACTGTAAAGTTATTTCTGGTAAGAAGTTCAGCCAAACCATCAACTATTAATTTATTTTGCATCACGCCTCCGCTTAACACAACTTTTTCCAATCCGGTTTCTTCCCGAATCAACTTTGCTGCCTGTAAACTAAACTCCAGAACTGTACGATGAAATCTTTTTGCGATTATTTTTTTATCTATTTTTTGTTGGATTGCTCCGACAATTTCTTTTAGCATCGATTCAATTATAATCTCATTATTTTCTATTTGGAAAGAGTATGGCTTTTCTTCCAGAATATCTTCATAATTACACAAAAATTCCAAGGCCATAGCACTTTGAGCTTCAAATGTAATTGCCGGATAAAGATTCAGCATAGCAGCCACACAATCAAATGTTCTGCCCATGCTGGAAGTTTGAAAAACATTGAATTCATTTTGTAATTGCTTTGAAATTATTTTTTTCTCAATTTTGGAAATTCCATTTAGAAATTCGGTATTTAGTCCGAATTTTGCAAGGTAAGCAAAAGCGATCCTGACAGGATGTTTAATGGCTGCATCTCCACCTGGAAGCGGCATGTACTGCAGATGAAATTTACGTTCAAAATCCTCATAATCGGCGATCATGATTTCACCACCCCAGATTGCACCATCTGTACCATAACCGGTTCCGTCATAAGAAATCCCGATCACTTTTTCATCGAGTTGATGCTCTGCCATTATCGCTGCTGTGTGTGCATGATGATGTTGAACTTTGATAATGGGAAGCGAAAGAGATTCGGCAAACCTGGTTGTAGAAAAATCAGGTTGCAGATCGCAAGCAATGAGTTCGGGATTCAATCTAAACCAGTGTTTATATTTATGCAGGATTTCTTTGTAAAAATCCATCGTTTCTTTGCTGCCGGAATTTCCGATGTAAGGTGATACAAAATATTCTTTCCGATTTGAAATGGTGAAAGAAAGCTTCAATTCAGCTCCACAGGCGAGGGTTGGTTTCAAATCAAATGGAGCTTTCATCGGGGTGGGAACAAATCCCCGCGATCTACGCGTGATGATATTTCTTTTGTTGGCAGGAAGTATTATCGAATCGTCAGAACGATTCAAGATCGGTCGATTGTGAGTAAGAAAACAATCACAGATATCCAGTAATTTCTGCTCATCTTTTGCTATCGGTTCATCACAATGATTTCCAGAAGTCATTATCAGGAAAGGAAGAACTCGATCAACAATCTGAAAATGGTGTGGAGCATAAGGAAGAAAAACGCCAATATTGGGATTATGCGGTGAAATATTTTCCGCAAGTGGAGAATGTGCTATTTTTCTTAAAATTAAAATCGGTGCTACAGTTGATTTCAAGAGATTTTCATGTTCTTCGGAATAACTTACAATTTCTGATAAGTTATCAAAGTTCACCATCACCGCAAAAGGTTTATCCGGTCTGTCTTTTCGTTTGCGAAGTTCAACCACAGCGTTTATATTTGTGGCATCACAGGCTATATGAAATCCGCCGATTCCCTTGATTCCAACTATTTTGCCTTCTTTTAGTGCTGCTTTTGTGTTGGCAATTGGATCACCTGGAACTGACTCAAGGTTTTTGTCTAAAAATTCTAATTCAGGACCACATTCAGGACAGGCGATCGGTTGAGCATGAAATCTGCGATTCATTGGATCTGTATATTCATTTTTGCAGTAATCGCACATCTCAAAATCTTTCATGGAAGTTACCGGCCGATCATACGGAGTAGATTCGATAATCGAATAACGGGGACCGCAATTTGTGCAGTTAATGAAAGCATACCCAAAGCGTGGATCATCAGGATCATGGAATTCATCGAGACAATCCTGACAAACTGCCAGATCAGGCGAGATAAGTGTAGAACCTTCGGTTTTGGAACTGAGTCTGATCTCAAATTTCTTGTAATTCTTAATTTCTGATTCATCAACAATAAATGATTCGATTCTGGCTGCTGGCGGGAGTTCTGTTTTGATTCGTTTTATAAAGCTTTCCAAGCCTGATGTTTTACCTTCTACTTCGATCTCAACTCCACCTGTATTGTTCAATACGTATCCTTTCAAACCTTCCTCGATTGCCAGTTTATAAATAAAAGGTCTGAATCCTACGCCTTGAACAACTCCATTTATCTTGATTTTCAGAATCTCACTCCTACAATAATTATTCTAATATATATATTTTAAAAATAAAAAGAAACAATTTTTTTTACTCATTAGCAGTCAAGTATTAGAAGCGTAAAATTAACTTGTAAATAATGTAAGTGACTGCAAATATTGACCTTGAGTAGATCGTATGAAATATTACTTATTCTAAATAATAATGTGTTAACTATCTTAATTTTCAATAAATTAAACCATTATTTCTGTCTTTATGATAGTCTTAAAATAGTTACTAAAATCTAATTGACAATGAGTTCTCATTTAGATTATTGGCACATAATATTGAATATATTATATATATATAAAAAAAGCATAGGAGGTCGATTGTGTCAGAAAAACTATTCCGGGCAGCAATTCCTTCACATGATGATTGTGGTTGTGGATGTCAGTGCGACGGTAGCCAGGTTGATGCAATATTAGCCAAGTACGGTAAAGATCAAGGACGTCTGATGGACATCCTTATCGAGATCCAGGACACACAGGGATGTGTTGATGATGCGGCTGTAGCAAAAATTGCAGAAGTATTTGGAATGTCGAAAGTTGATGTGCTGCAAACCCTTTCATTTTACCATTTCTTTTCACGCCAATGTCGTGGAAAATACACAGTATATCTAAATGATAGTGCTGTAGCTGAAATGATGGGAAGAGATGAGATTGCCGAAGTCTTTGAAGAAGAAGCAGGATGTAAATTTGGTTCTGTATCTGAAGATGGAAGAATTGGTTTATTCAATACTTCTTGTATTGGAATGAACGACCAGGAACCATCAGCTATTATCAACAAAAAAGTTTTCACAAATCTAACAAAAGAAAAAGTAAAGAAACTCGTGCAAGACATGAAAAATGATGTAGCTGTGGAAGATCTGGAAAGTGATGGTGTTGCTTCTAATATCCTTGCAAAAGGACCGATACTGATAAAAGATATCGATTTGGAAGAAGCGATCAAAAAAGCAGTTTCCATGACGCCGGACGAAGTGATCGAAGAAGTAAAAATATCAAATTTGAAGGGTCGTGGTGGGGCTGGTTTTCCCACAGCACTAAAGTGGAAATTCTGCCGAAGTGCTGTAGGCGAAAAACATTACATTTTCTGTAATGCCGACGAAGGTGAACCGGGAACTTTTAAAGATCGTGTTATCTTAATGGAAAATCCTGAACTTCTTTTTGCCGGAATGATTATCGGTGGTTATGCGATTGGTTCTGATGAAGGAATTCTTTATCTACGATATGAATACAAATTCCTGGAAGAACAGTTAGAAAAAGTTCTGGAAAGTTTCAGAGAAAGAAATTTGTTAGGAAAAGACATCATGGGCCACAAAGGATTCGATTTTGATATTCGAATTCAGTTTGGCGGCGGCGCTTATGTTTGCGGTGAAGAATCTGCTCTTATCGAATCTGCTGAAGGCAAACGTGGTGAACCAAGAGACAGACCTCCATTCCCAGTTACCAAAGGTTATCTGCAGCAGCCTACAGCAGTGAACAATGTGGAAACATTCTGTTCTGTAGCCAAGATCATTCAAAAAGGTGCAGAATGGTATCGTTCCTTAGGAACCGTAGATTCTACAGGATCCAAACTTATCAGTATTTCCGGAGATTGTGAAAGACCTGGAATTTATGAAATTGAATGGGGATTCTCAATCAATGATCTGCTGAAAATGGTTGGTGCAAAAGATGTTCAAGCTGTTCAAATTGGCGGACCTTCAGGATGTTGTATCGGTCCCGATGAATTTGGTAGAAAATTAGCTTATGAAGATCTGGCCACAGGTGGTTCGATCATAGTAATAAATAAAGATCGTGATCTGCTGAAGGATATTGTATTGAATTTCCTGGAATTCTTCATTGAAGAATCTTGCGGATCTTGCGTTCCCTGCCGTGCGATGACAGTGCAGTATAAGAAGAAACTGGAAAAGATCCTGGCAGGAAAAGGTGTGAAAAAAGATATCGATCAGATGCTGAGCTGGGAAAAAGTGATGCAGATGAATCGCTGCGGGTTGGGTCAATCAGCCTGTAATCCTGTTATCGCAACATTGACCAATTTCAGAGAATTATACGAATCTAAACTTCAGAATAAAGAATATGTTAGTCAGTTCGATCTGGCAGCAGCTGTAAAAGAAAGTTGCGAAACTGCGGGCAGAGTTCCGAATCTGGGAGGTAGTCATGAGTAAAATAACAGTAACTATAAATGGAAAAGCTTACCTGACAGAGCCTGATAAAACAATCTTGCAGGTGGCAACGGAAAATAAAATATATATTCCAACTCTCTGTTTTCTGGAAGGAATTAAAGCTCAAGGTTCTTGCCGTATTTGTACTTGTATGGTAAACGGTAAAATGATGACAGCTTGTACTACTCCGGTTAATGATGGCATGGAAGTTGTTACAAATACAGAAGAGCTGGAAAAACTGCGATCCAAAATAGTTGAACTGCTTTTTGCGGAAGGAAATCATTTCTGTCCTTCCTGCGAGAGAAGTGGAAACTGTGAACTGCAAGCACTTGCTTACAGATACAAAATTATGGTTCCGGAGTTTGATTATATCTATCCTGCTCGCGATGTAGATGCGATACATCCAAAACTTATAATCGATCACAATAGATGCATCTTGTGCAAACGTTGTATTCGACGTAAGAAAGAGCCGGAAAATCCAACCTGGTTCGTATTTGAAAATCGCGGCAATAAAGTTAAGATCAATTTTGATAAAGAGCATACAGCCGATATGGATGATGAAATGGCTCAAAAAGCAATGGATACTTGTCCGGTTGGTGCTATTATTCACAAAGAAAAAGGTTATGACGTTCCTATTGGCAGAAGAAAATATGATAAAAACCCAATCGGCAGCGACATAGAAGGAAAGGAGTAATATCATGAGTAAACCAATAGTAGCAACAACTTCTTTAGCAGGGTGTTTCGGTTGTCATATGTCTTTTCTGGACATTGACGAACGCATTCTGGATTTGATCGAATTAGTAGAATTCAACAAATCTCCCATCGATGATATTAAAACTTTCACCAAAAAATGTGATATCGGCATCATTGAAGGTGGGTGCTGCAATAGTGAAAATGTTCATGTTTTGCAGGAATTCAGAAAGAATTGTAAAACACTTGTAGTGATCGGTGAATGTGCCATTATGGGCGGTTTGCCGGCACTCAGAAATAATGTGGCTCCAATCTCTGAATGTTTGGAAGAAGCTTATCTGAATTGCGTTTCAGTTCAGGCAAATGATGAAAAGATTATTCCCAATGATGATGAGCTTCCCATGATTCTGGATAAAGTTTATCCATGTCATGAAGTTGTGAAAATCGATTATTTTATTCCCGGCTGCGCTCCTCGTGCAGATCTTATCTGGAATGCACTGGTTGCTCTGGTTACCGGCAATGAAATGGAATTACCGTACGAAGTTATCAAGTACGATTAATGAGGTGATAAAATGGCAAAAAAAGTAACTATAGAACCAGTAACAAGGGTAGAAGGACACGGCAAAGTAACTATTCATTTAGATGATAATAATAATGTAGCTAAAAGCCGTTTACATATTGTTGAATTCAGAGGTTTTGAACGTTTTGTTCAGGGTCGTCCTTATTGGGAAGCTCCTGTACTCGTGCAAAGACTTTGTGGAATCTGTCCTGTTAGTCATCACCTGGCAGCAGCTAAAGCGTTAGACGTAATCGTTGGCGCAGGAACTGGCGACGGACTTACACCAACAGGTGAAAAAATGCGTCGCTTGATGCATTACGGACAAATGTTCCAATCTCATGTTCTGCATTTCTTCCATCTTGCATCACCGGATCTTCTGTTTGGAGTGGATGGCGATCCTGCTATCAGGAATGTAATAGGAATCGCACTTAAACACAAAGATCTGGCAGTGCAAGCAGTGATGATGAGAAAGTTCGGACAAGAGATCATCAAAGCTACAGCAGGTAAGAAAGTTCATGGGACAGGTGCTATTCCTGGTGGAATCAACAAACATCTTACTCAGGAAGAAAAAGAGCAGTTCATTAATGGAGCTGATCCACTGAACATCGACAAAATGATCGAATGGTCTTTGGGTGCAATGGCATTCTTCAAAGATTATCATTCCAAAAATAAAGACCTGATCGATAAATTTGCAGCTTTCCCGTCAAATCATGTTAGTTTGGTCAGAAAAGATGGTGCACTCGATCTTTATCATGGTGTGCTTAGAGGAATCGATGCTGAAGGAAAGAAAATAATTCCAGACGTCGATTATCAAAATTACCTGGATTATATCGATGAAGAAGTTCGCAGCTGGAGTTATATGAAGTTCCCTTATATCCGCAGTCTTGGTAAAAAAGACGGCTGGTATCGCGTGGGACCACTTGCTCGTATGAATACAGCAGACTTCATTCCGACACCGTTGGCTCAAAAAGAATTTGAAATCTTCAAAGCCTATACAAACGGTAAACCAAACGGAATGAGCATGCATCAGCACTGGGCTCGTCTGATTGAAATTCTGCACAGTGCCGAAATGATGAAAGACCTGCTGAACGATCCTGATTTGATGAGCGGTGAACTTGTAACAAAAGGAACTAAAGTGAAAGAAGGTGTTGGTCTGCTGGAAGCTCCGCGTGGAACGCTGTTCCATCACTATCGCATCAACGACGATGATCAGATCGAAATGGCAAACCTCATCGTGAGTACAACCAACAACAACGAACCGATGAACGTAGCTGTGAATCATGCTGCCAAGCAGTTCATGAATGGCCAGTCTGAAATTACCGAAGGCATGATGAATGCAGTGGAAGTGGCTATTCGAGCTTATGATCCCTGCCTGAGTTGTGCTACTCACGCACTTGGCAAAATGCCGTTGGATTTCAAAGTTCTGGATAAAAACGCAAAGGTGATCGACCATAAATTCAAAAATGGAGAATAATTCCAAGATATTATTCTACGGATATGGAAATCCCGGGAGGCAGGACGATGCTCTCGGGATTTCTTTTGTAGATGAAATGCAAAAATGGGTCAAAGCCCAGAAGATCGAGAATATCGATTTCGATTCGAATTATCAACTAAATATCGAGGATGCGGAAGTCATCTCAAATTATGATGTTGTTATCTTTGCCGATGCTTCCATGGAACCGATTGATAGTTTCGATTTTTCAGAAGTAGAGCCAGACGACGCTCAGGTAGAATTTACCATGCATGCTGTTTCTGTCAGCTTTGTGGTCGATCTCTGCCAGAAAATGTATGGCAAAGCTCCCAAAGCTTATTTGGTTCACATAAAAGGTTATGAATGGGAACTGGATTTCGATAAGAGATTATCGGCAAAAGCTGAAGAGAATTTGAGAGAAGCGCTAAAATTTATGAAAGGGAAGCTACAGGATTTACAATAATCTTATTTCTTCTTCCTCTTAAAAACTCGCGTTACTATCCAAACAGTTATCATCACAATAATTGCTTTTATAGGGATTACTGGAACAAATCGAGTTTTTTCTTCACTTATCTCGAAAACACCAAGCGGATTATTGGAAAATCTTCCACCTAAACCCTGTCCGCCAGGTCTGTTTTCTTGCGGCTTTTCTTCTGCATTTTCTCCGGTAACTGCTTTCATTTTTGCAAGATCCGGTCCTTTACCCTCACCACCACCAATACTGTATTTGATTGTACTTACTGGAATTATCGATTTTCCTTTTGTCTCGATTAGATCTCCGAATACAAATTTAACGCTGGCGTTAGTAATTATTTTCTCATGAGCTGAATTAAAAATTTGTTTTAAATCCATTTTTCTCTCCCTGTTTTAATATTCATACTCGCAAACTTTCCGAAAGCCGTTCAAGCAAGAAGTTCCAAAGCTTTTCGGAAAGAATAAAAATTAATACAAAAAAGTCCTGATCAGAAAACAAACGAAAAAGCTGGCAACTACCCATAAAATTAAAATTACAATATTAGTAATACAGGATGCGACTTTGTTATTTTTAGGCAGTAATTTTGAGAATATCAAAACGATGATGAAAGTGAGAATTGCACCGATTACAACTGATCCAGCTAAAGCGGGAGCGTTATCCAGGCAGTACTTTGAACGGGCAAACATGCTGCTGCCAAAAGCCAGAAAACCTGAAACTATTGCAAACTTCTTCATTATACCTCCAATCTTTCTAACGATCCAATTAGAATTAGCAAGCAACGCAAGTCAAGAATTTCAGATTATTCTTCCTACCCAGACGTGATCCAAAACTTTCCAAAAACTCCGTTCACCGTTTACCAGCTCTTCTTTGTATCCATCTGCTAGCAAAGATTCTATATCACCTTTGTTTAAGGCATCAAGTTTTTCATGCTTTTCGTCTGTATCAAAAAACAATTTCCAATCAAATTTATCTGGATCAAATTCATCGGAGCGAAATTGATTCTTGGGAAAAACACGTTTTTCAGGGCAAGTTCTGAAATAGTTATTTCTTTGTGAAAGAGGTTGATCGATCTTAGCAGCTACAAGTTCAATTTTACGATAATTTTTTTCAAATAGCCAAACTTGCAGATCACAGATTATTTCTTTGTTTGCAAAATAATTTTTCCAATTTTTATAAAGCTGAGAATAACAATCTAATATTCCATTAAAATAACTTTGTGGTGGATTTTCTCCATTCATTCCAAACCAGGGATCTATCCAGAGTTTTACATAAGTTTCATTATAATTTTCGAATTGCTGTATATTCGGTTCTTTATTTTCTTCAAACCATTTTTCTATCATCATGTCACTATATTTCATGATTCCAAGTTTGTTTTGGCAATATCCGTGTCAATGAAACTAAACAAATGATCTGTTTAACTTCTTTTTATTTGACGATTTGCATGCCTTTCATTTTTTGAACAACAATATAATATATGGATAGAAATATGAAATTGCATGAAATGCCGAATATAGGAAAGCAGTTAGCTGCAAAGTTGGAAAAAGTAGGAATTAATGATTCTGAAGAATTTATAACAATTGGCAGTAAAGAAGCCTTTGTCAGGATAAAAACAGAACTTGATGACGGCTGCATAAATATGCTTTATACTTTGGAAGGAGCTGTGCAGGGTATTCGCTGGCATTCACTTTCCAAAGATCAAAAAAATGAATTGAAAATTTTTTATGATTCATTGGAAGCAAAGTAGGTAGATGATGAAAGAAGAACTCAAAAAAATTCCCGGTGTCGATATACTTTTAAATGCCGATGAGATAAAATCTCTCATCGAGCAAACTGGAACTGAACTGGTGAAATTTGCCATTCGGGAAGTTGTGAGAAATGAAAGAGAAAATGTTTTGTCAGGACATAATTTTTCTGGCGATCATAACTTAAAACATCATATTTCCAAAATAGTGAAATCAATAGCAGAAAGCTCACTGAAACCGATGGTGAATTGTACTGGAGTCGTTCTTCACACAAACCTGGCGCGAGCACCGCTGGGAGATTGGATTCAAAAGGAAATGAAGCCGATTTTGCAAGGTTACAGCAACCTGGAATTCGATTTATCTTCCGGTAAAAGAGGTCAACGAAACGATCATATTTCGGGAATTATAAAATTCGTAACCGGAGCGGAAGATGCAGTTGTGGTCAATAACAATGCTGCTGC
>JAIPJH010000051.1 GCA_021734245.1 Candidatus Cloacimonadota bacterium
GATCGAAAAAACTGATCACAGAGAGATACTCAGGGTAATTTCCAGATTCCGGTGCGCGAAAGTAAATTGTGTTTTTTATCGAGTTGTAGAGCAAACCCATGTTTATAAAGTGCTGCAATATAATATTTTAATAAAAATAAATGGGGGGGGGGTAGAACCAGTATGTTTAATTTCTTTTATCATATTTGCATCAATCATTTTCTCCCCCGATAAATTATATGCCGAATTTGATATTCATTTGGAATGTGTCAAATAATTTCACCAACACTTGCCCTTCGTAGTACTAACGAAGCAGCAGCATTTTCCTCACATCAATTTCTTCTCCATTCACTTTAAGCCTTGCGAAATATTCGCCTGAAGATACGCTTTTATTACTGTTGTCTTTACCGCTCCAGATGCATTCATAGTGACCAGCAGAAAGTAGTGAATTCAATAGTATTTTCACTTGTTGACCTTTGATGTTGAAGATTTCCAGAGTCACAAAGGCAGAGCTTTGCGTTACGTTGAAGCTGATTGTTGTGGAAATCCTGAAAAAATTAATGTCAAATAACTGCATATACTACTTGTGGAATAAACTAATTACAACATGAAAAAAGCGCCTGAAAATAAATTCAGGCGCAAAGTAACCTTGGGATTGGGTTAGGAGAGGTTACTTTATTTTAATAAGATCATTTTTTTAATGCTTGTATAATCGGTTTCATACACACGGAATTCATAGAAATATACTCCACTGGTAACTTGCTTATTTTCATCGTCCAGCCCTTTCCATTCTATTGTATGATATCCGGCATCTTGAACATCATTGATCAGCGTTTTAACCTTTTGACCTTTGATGTTGTATATGTTCAAAGCTACTTTGGAATCAATGTTCAGTCCATAACCTATTTCGGTAGTTGGATTGAAAGGATTGGGATGATTTCCATAAAGTTCTGTTGTCAATGGTATCAGGTCGTTTCCGTTTCCTGTGGCTGTAACTGTCATTGTAACTGGAACGATATGTTGATTTCCAATGCCATCATCTATAAGCAAAGCACTGTTGTAAGAACCGGCAGTTAAACCGTTTGAATCAAAGATCAAGGTAATTTCATCCATCTCGCCAGCAGCTAAACTCCCTGTTTCAGGATCGAAAGAAAGCCAGGCAGGGGAATTGGTTGTGGAAATGGAATAATTCAGGATTTCACCACCAATATTGGAAATTTCCATCATTTCATTTTGAATTGTGTTTACTGGGATTTCGGTAGTGATCAGGTTAGGATCGATGTTTATCATTGGCGGGAAAATAATGCCCAGAGGCGGGAAGATTATGTAGTCAATTCTGGCGCAATCAGTTCCGCCGGCTACACCTTGATCTTTCACATATTTCCATTCCAGTATATGATTTCCAACATCGAGAGAAATTATTTCCTGTTCCCAGGCCACATCACCGCTCCATTCTTCTACCAGGTTTCCATCCAGATAGAATTTAAGATAATCATAATTTAGTTCGGAAGAAACTGTTCTATAAAAACTAAGATCTCCTGGTGCAACAACGTCGATTTCCAAGCGTAAACCAGAATTCTGATTATGGCCAATTTGACCAGACATTGCGCAATAAGTTCCTTCATAAGCTCCATCGGAAATTTCCCAGTCGGAATGACCTGTAAATTCCCAGGGGAAAGCATTGAAATCTGCTGTTTCAAAGTTTTCAGCAATAAGACCGACTTGGTGGGTAAAAGTCTTTTCCAGAAGATATTCACCAGCAAAAACCGCAAAATTGAACTCGACCAGAGTGCCAATTTCAATAGAAGCATCGGCTGTAACTTCGTAAGTAGCATTTGCACTACCCTGCGCATTGATCGGACCCAGTATGGAAACTGAGTTAGTAAGCGTTACAAGTGCGTTGTTACTAACCAATCCAGCCATTGCATCAGGGCTTACAGCATGACCGATATTTTCTGTATTAATTATAATTGTAGCTGTTTCTCCGGGATCGAGTATTCCGTTGTTGTTGCCATTGCTGTCGTTCACGAACATATTATCCGCAGCAAGTTCAGGTGCGTTTAAAATCAAATTGAAATTAGAAGTCCAAGTCTCGTCAGCTGATCCTGTGACTTCCACAATAAATTCTACAACATGCTGATCCGGGATCAATTCTGCGATATCCAGGCTGAATGCATCATCGATGGTGATAAGTTGGTTAATCGCAAAATCTCCATAAATTTCAGAATCATCAGTAATTGTTATGTAATCATCATCTGTAGATATTACAGCAGTAACGTTGGTTGTCGGTTGATTACCCAGGTTGTTCAAAGTGACATCCAAACTGATACTTTCGTTATAATCTGGTTCTCCATTATTATTTCCAGTTGTATCATTAATTTCATAAGAATCGAAAATAACATAAGGTTCGTTGGAAATAACGACCATGCTTCCGGAATGTCTGTTTTTGTTATGACCGATTATGGAAACTGTGATTTCTTCTGGAGAAAGAACTGGCTCGAAAGTTTCTAAAAGTACATCACCATATTCGTCTGCCACTGCACGACCGATCAATTCTCCATTCTGCATCAGACCAATTCTGGCAAAAGGAATATCAGTCTGGAATGGAATTTCAGAAGTTCCCATCGGAATGCTGGGTTGATAAGTTACTACAGGATCTGCAGGTTGAGCAGTCCAGATATCCAAGGTTGGATCACCCAGAACCAGCAGACAGTAATAACTCCAGCGGAACCATTCGCTGGTATAACACTGACTTGCTCCAATCTCTTTGGAAGCAGCATTCAAACTACTGATTTTAGAAATATCAGTATCGAAAAGTGCATTGAAAAATTGACGGTCCATATATTGAGAACTGGAATTTGTTCCACCAGGAGAATACCAGCCATAACGTGAATTTCCCACAAAAGCTGCACAACCGTTTTCAATTGTAGTAAATTTTTCGGCAATACAGTTTTGCTCAATCGCTGCCGGCAGACAGCCCTGAGAATAGATCAGGAAATAATTATTATCAATTCCGTTGGCAGTAAGAGTTGTATTTGTAACAGAAGTGTTATAAAATTTCATGTTATAATCTACATTAGAATGTCCAAGATGATTCAGAATATTCAATCCTGAATTCATATGAGTCGCTAAATCAGGTGCACTCCAGTATCCATCCCGTTCATACAGGGTTTGAACATTTAGATTTGCCGGCATTCCTACAGTGGAATAACCGTTGAAATTACCACCGGTGATGATCTCATCTTTGTAAGTTCCACCCCAGGTAACTGGATTGTCATTCAATTGTTCGCCTACAGTCAGCACATTTTCCAATTGATCACCCACAGGTTGATCCTGATACATTATCTGCTTATTTACAGCTGCAGCTAATTCCACAGAGTTTTCAACAGATAATCTTCCTACATGAACTTCGGTGAAGAAATCTGCTTCAGAGGTTTCTCCCCACTGACCATCTCCATCTACGTTCCAATCTGGACCTGTTCCGGTTCCTACTCTGTCTAATCCTTCATAATATAATTCTGATGGAATACCATAATCTACGGTTCCGCCGGCATTGATCCAAAAACCTCGATGCGGAAGAAGGGAGGTATCGCCCACCAGAAGAACAAATTGAGCCCCCATCGTCTGATATGCTTCTACAATAAAATTTCTGATCTGATCAGCGATATCAGTTCCTGAATATTCAGCATAAATATCTTCGGTTGTTTTCGTATAAAGATGGTATCCCTGACTTTCTTTAAAAGAAATGAAAGAATTCAAATCTATCAGAAATTGATTGGGAGTAATAATAATATATTCATAATCATCAACGTCTCTGCTATTATCTGTGGAAGGATATTGTACCAACTCTTCACTATTGCAAACCAAATATGAAAGCCTTTCCTGCGTGCTGTTATCTGCTCTGTAGAAATTATTGAAAGCAGTTTGCGCTTCGCTGTCTGTTTGGGTTCGAACCGTTACGTTCAATTCACCATAAAATTTTACTTCTCCAGTTTGTGGGTTATATTGAATTGGAAATAAATTCATAAGTGCAATAGAATGCCCTCTCAGATATTGAGTTGTAAATTCGGTTGTCAGGTTCTCAGGGAAAAATGCATTGCGATTATATATTGCTGGTTCCGGTTGATCAAATTCAATATCACCATCATAATTCATTGGATACTGTCTTTGTGACGGATAGACGTTATATGTTCCTGGCAGAATTTCGCTGCTGGAATAATTAACTTCAACCTCGATTGCTTTTTCTCCTGCAGGAAGCAGCATTTGTACCGGCAGGCTGGGAAGTTGCGGTTCTCCCGGTTTTGTAATGTATGACAATTCCTCGATCGTAACTTTGTGAAATTCATCTGTTTTTGCGAAAACAGGATCAGAAAACGAGAAAGTTTTGTGAATTGTTGCGGCTGATAGAATAGACAGACCAAGCAGCAAAACTACAACTAAACTCAATTTTGATTTCATCTAAATCTCCTTCTAAAAATATTTCTCAATTTATTTGTATGCAATAAAGGTTCCAAGGCGATAGATTAAGTTTGTCTTTGATTTTTGTATTGTTCATAAAGAACAAAAGCCCTCGAAATTCGAGGGCTTTTTTATTTATAATCTGATGATCCTTACAAGTGCGAGAAAGGATTATCTTCAATTACTTCGTTTTTCTTCGGTTTGTGTTTTTTATATTTGTTCCAGTCATCTTTGGTTTCGGTTACAGATTCCGGCATGCTGGAAGGTTCCAGAGAAACACGTTTTTGAACAGGATCGATCTTGACGATGCGAACTTTATATTCCTGACCAATATTGTCTTTAGAAATTTTCTCTCCGGCAACTTTCAATTTTACATTTGGAAGAAGACCTGTAATACCTTCGGTAATCCTGATGAAAACACCAAAACTGGCAATATTTTCTATCACACCATTTACTATATCATTTTCAGAAAATTGCTGCTGCAATGTATCCCAGGGATCGGGCTGCAATCTTTTCATGGAAAGTGAAATTTTCTTCTTCTCACGATTTACTTTCAAGATCTGAGCTTCTACCAGATCGCCTTCTTTTACAACTTCATCAGGAGTAGCAATTCGACGTCCGCGAGCCATCTCACTAATTGGAATCAGGCCTTCTACGCCAGATTTGATCTCTACAAAAGAGCCGAAAGGTAAATTGCGAAGTACTTTGCAATTTACTACCTGACCTTCCTGCAATTCATCATAAACTTTGTTAATTGGATTTTCCTGCAAAGCTTTCATGCTGAGTGAGATCTTTTCTTTCTGCATTTTGATGATCTTTGCTTCGATTGTATCGCCAATATTTAAAACGTCGGATGGTGATTCGATATGAGACCAGGAGAATTGAGAAATATGTAATAGACCATCAATTCCACCCAGATCGACAAATGCTCCAAAACTGGTAAGTCGAGTTACTTTTCCTTGAACAACACTGCCGACTTCTAATTTAGCCAGTGTTTCTTTTTTCTTTTTATTTAATTCTTCTTCCAAAATAACTTTGCGGGAAACTACAATGTTTCTGCCATTATCTTTGAAGTCGATTATTTGAAAATCAAATGTTTCACCGATGAATTGTTGCGGATCTACAACCATTTTTGCATCGATATGAGAAAGTGGACAAAATACTCTGATGCCAGAAACATCAATATTATATCCACCTTTTGTAAGAGAAGTTACTTTGCCGCGAATAGGAATTTTACCTTCATAAGCTTCTTCCAAAACTCGCAGATTTACAGTAAGAAGACTCTTGGCGATGAGTGTTTCAGTTTCAGAATATTTTACAATATATCCACTCAGTTTATCGCCAACTTCATATTTAAGCTTCCCTTTTTTATCGGTGTAATCAGCTTTCTCTGCATAAGCATCACGCTTGCCACCCAAAGTAACAAAAATAAAAGAGTCAGTTATGTTGATGATTTCACCAGTAACTTTATCGCCTACTTCCAATTCCTGAATGTTTGCCAGAGATTCTTCCAACATGTGTTCGAATTCAATGTCTTCAGATTCTTCTTCAGCTGTTTCAGTCTTTTCCTCAGTTTCCATTTCTGCTTTTTCTTCTGCGACTTCTCTGGTTTCTTCAGTTTTATTTTCGGTGATTTTTTTGGTCTCTTCAGTTTTATCTTCGGTGATTTCTTTGTTTGTTTCTTTTGTTTCTACAGGTTTTTCAGCAGCTTCTTTTTTTTCTTTTTCTGGTTCTTCTGCAGCTTCTTTTTTTTCTTCAACAGGAGCTTCCTGAGTTTCTTGTTTCTCTTCAGGTTTTGTTTCTACCGCTTCCTGTTTTTCTACGTTTTGCTCCTCAGTGGATGCAGTTACTTCTTCATTTTTTTCGATTTTTTCATCGACTTTTTCCATGACAATCTCCCAAACTACTTAACTATATATTTTTTCATGTGTCAAAAAGCTAAGTACGTTTCGTTTGTCCAGTGATAAATTATTTTTAATGCAACAAGTTGCAATTATTCGCAGGAAAGACAAAATTAGCTTGACTTAAAATAATCTCATTATTATCCAAATAAAAGATTTATGAAGTTTTAAAAAGTTATCGGGAGGTAATTTTGAATAGTATATTTTCCAGATCCAAAGATTTGCAAGCTTCCATGGATAGTTATATCGATAGAGTGGAGAAAGCGGCACTTATTATGTTGGAGGGCTTGAAAGCATATATGAACGATAAATTTGATCGATTCGAAGAGTATTGCACCGATCTTATCGAATTGGAATCGAAAGCGGATACTTTACGTCGAGATATCAAATATAAAATTTATACTCACATGCTCATTCCGGAATCACGCGGTGATGTGTTGGGAGTTTTGGAAACGCTCGACGATGTTATCGATAGAGCTGAAAAAGTTATGGAAGATTTTTCCATCGAAAAACCTGAAATTCCCAAAAAAATGAAAGAAGATTTCCTGGAGCTGATAGAACTTTCCTACAAAGCGATGTATGAACTGGCAAAAGGCGCCAGAGCCTTCTTTACCGAATTGAAACTAGTGAACGATTATGTGAATAAAGTGCACTTTTATGAACATGAAGCAGACAAGGTGGAAAAAGCTCTGAAAATCAAAATTTTCAGTGGTGAAGAAATTAGCGATCTTGCCAGAAAAAATAGTCTGCGTTATTATACCGAAAAGATAGCTCTTATTTCTGATGAATCGGAATCGGTGGCGGAAAGACTGGCTATTTATGCCATAAAACGAAGAATGTGATGGAAGCTGAAAAATGATTAAAATCCTGTTTTATCTTTCCAGTGGATTATTCCTGGGCTGGAGTTTGGGTGCCAACGATGCCGCAAATATTTTTGGAACTGCAGTTGGTACAAAAATGCTGCGTTTTCGTACTGCTGCAATTGTCTGCAGCATTTTCGTTATTCTGGGTGCGGTTATTAGTGGCTCTGGAGCTTCACATACTTTGGGAAAACTGGGTGCGATCGATACGATGGCTGGAGCTTTTATCGTGGCCCTGGCTGCTGCTGTCACCGTTTTCTGGATGACGAAAACAGGCATTCCTGTTTCTACTTCGCAGTCAATCGTAGGCGCAATTATCGGTTGGAATTTCTTTTCGGAAACGGCTACCGACCTTTCTGCACTTTCCAAAATTCTGGGAACCTGGATTTTTTCTCCTGTTTTAGCAGCTCTGTTTGCTTTCATAATTTTTCATATTTTCAGGATGATCATGGAAAATTCTAAAATACATCTTATTCGCTTGGATTCAATGACTCGTACGGGATTGATAATAGCAGGAATTTTCGGTTCTTACAGTTTGGGAGCGAATAATATTGCCAACGTGATGGGAGTTTTTGTGAAATCATCGCCTTTCACGGATATCTCAATTTCGGGAGTACTACATTTTGGAGGAATTCAACAATTATTTTTATTAGGCGGAATTGCTATTGCTGCTGGTGTATTTACTTATTCCAAAAAAGTTATGTTTACCGTCGGTTCAGGAATTTTTAAACTTTCTCCTATCTCGGCTTTAGTAGTTGTTTTAGCAAGTTCCATCGTACTTTTTCTTTTTGCGTCACAAGATCTTAAAAATCTAATGATCTCAATGGGGTTGCCGTCGCTTCCTCTGGTTCCTGTTTCCAGTTCTCAGGCAGTTGTTGGTGCTGTGATGGGAATCAGTTTGGCAAAAGGCGGAAAAAATCTAAACTTCAGAATTCTGGGAAGAATAAGCCTGGGTTGGATAACGACGCCGGTTGCTTCTGCGATAATTGCTTATATTGCGCTTTTCTTTATGCAGAATGTTTTTATGCAAAGGGTATTTCTGCCGTAAGGAAATGGATTTTATAAGTGTTACATAGGTTAACACACCCCCACTAAAGCTGCACTCCTACTTCGTCAAGCTCATTACGTCATTCAAGAGGGGAATCTACCATTTACAAAGTTTAATCTATGATTATCTGTGAAAATCCGTGAGTTTTTTTTAGTAATAAAGAAAATTCTTAAATTTGACTATCACCGTGGCAGAGCCAAGGTGTATTTCGCTAAATTTGTTTCAGCAAGCTGAAAATCGAATTTTCATTATTTACCCCTCTCCGGCAACTGCCGGATCTCCCCTCAAACAGGGGAGAAAATTTGGAAAACCCCGATGCAGAGCAGCGAGGAATTCTTTCGATTAAAATTATGTTTTCAGTTTTTTCTTCTCCGCTGCGGGAAATAGAATATTATTCAAAATCAATCTGTAGCCTGGTGAATTTTTGTGCAGGTCCAATACAGTTTCAGGATCGCCGATCTTATGCTGATAATCTTCCGGATCGTGACCACCATAAAATGTAAAAGTTCCTTTCCCAAAGTTTCCGTGCAGATATTTTACTTCTTCCATTTCTGGAACTTCACCCAGAATTATCACGCTGTTTTTTACATATTGCTTGTGAAAGGAAGTCGTTTGACCTAAAAATCCATTGATCATATTTGTATGACATTGAGTAAGCATGGTGGGAACAGGGTCGTATTTTGCCGAGAAATCAAAGAGCGAAAAATAATCTGCTTCTGCACCCCGTAATCTAGCATAATCACTGGCATCAATGCTGGAAAATTCATATTGGTACGGATTGGTGATCAAGGTAAAATCCTGGAAAGCAAAAGTACGGGTAAAATCTAATTTCTGTTGATAATTCGGATCCATGCCATCACCATCAAAAATTGAATCGCAGATATCCACATTTCTGGCTGATAAAGCTATATCGAAAGTATCTGTAGCAGCGCACATCGCAAAAAGGAATCCACCATTTTTTACATATTCACGAATTTTTTCAACTACAGCATGCTTCAATTTCCAAACTTTATCAAAACCAAGTTTTGCAGAAATTTCTTCATTTATCCTTACGTCTTCCTGATACCAGGCCGAGTTACGAAAACTGGCATAAAATTTTCCATATTGTCCTGTAAAATCTTCATGATGCAGATGTACCCAATCGTATTTATCCAAACTGCCGGAAAGAACTTCTTCATCAAAAATGGTTTCGTATTCTATTTCGGCATAAGTAAGAGCCAGAGTAACTGCATCATCCCAGGGTTGAGCGTTTGGAGGAGCATAAATAGCTATTTCCGGTTCTTTTTCCAAAACAACTATATCCATGTTTTCTTTTTCAATTTCTGCTGTGATCGATGCAATTTCACCGCCGGAAATTATCTCATAACTTACTCCGCGAATATTGCACAATCCTTCAATTTCCTGTGAAGATGGAATGATCCACGAACCTCCGCGATAATTCAGTAGCCATTTTACAGTGAGTTGTTTCTGCAAGGCTGTAAAAGCAATTCCATAAGCTTTTAAATGGTTGGTTTGCGTCAAGTCCATCGGGATGAGTATCTCTGCATTCAATGAAAATGCCAGACTGATTAATAACATGACTAAAATATATTTCATAAAATTTCCTTTGTATCTCGTTCACTTTGAACGAGAAAGTCTTCACCACGAATACCTTTCTGTATCTTGTTCACTCCTGAACGAGAAAAACTCAACACGATCTGGAGAGATCGTGATACCTTTTTATATCTCATTCATTTTTGAACGAGAAAGTCTTCACCACGAACAGGAGTGTTCGTGTTTACATTACATAAACTCTGCCAGAATTTCGTTTGAAACGAAATAGGCTTCAGGTGATAACCTGATAAAATCACTCTCTATTGCCAGCAAATTTTGTTTCAAATATTTTTCAATGATTAATTTGTACTTTTTCGTGAAATCAATTTTAAACTTATTATGAAATTCTGTCAGGTTCAAACCTTCAGTTTTGCGAAAAGCCAGAAAAATAAATTCTTTTTCATGATCTTCCCGACTGATCTTCTGATAATTCCCGCAAATAATTTTCTGTTTGATCTGATCGATATATCTGTTTAGATCAGAAGGAGCTGTGTGCCGGATCATTTCGTTTTTGAAAGGTAGATATCCCGAAGCAGCAGGGCCCAGAGCAAGATAAAATTTATCATTCCAATAACATAAATTGTGTTTAGATTCAAAACCAGGTTTAGCAAAATTTGAAATCTCGTATTGATGATAATCTGCTTCCAATAATTTTTCTCGAATCAAAAAGTAGGATTCAGAGACTTTATCATCAGCAGGAATTTTATCACGTTTTGAAAACAAGGGTACATTCTCATCTAAACTAAGACAATAAGTGGAAATATGCTTTGGATCAAGTTCTATGAATTTCTCAATTGAAAATTTCAAATCTGCAATTTTCTGGTTGGGAAGGCCATAAATCAAATCAAAAGAAATATTACTAAATCCATTTTCTCTTAAAATTTTAATAGCAAATTCTGCTTGCTTTGTCTTGTGCAATCTTCCTAATAATTTTAATTCCTTATCATCAAACGATTGAATTCCCAAACTGATACGATTGACTGGAGTTATAGAAAGTGCTTTCGAATAATCTTCTGTAAGTGTTACGGGGTTTGCTTCTAAAGTTATCTCTTCAATTTGAGAAAGATCGAATTGCCTCAGAATCGAATTGATCTCTTTATTTGAAAGCAGGGAAGGTGTTCCACCACCGAAATAGATGGTTTTTGGTTTTATCTCGAATTGTTGATGAAATAACTCAATTTCCTTCAGAAGTGATTTTAGATATTTCTGTTTGCTTTCAATAGAAAAAACTTCCGAATAAAAAGAGCAATACCCGCATTTCTGCAGGCAGAACGGCACGTGAATGTAAACGTGCTCGATTGAGTTAGAGCTATTTTTCAAGAGCTTTTTTCTGTTCTTTGATAAGTTGTTTAATGCCTGTTTTGGCAGCTTTCAGCATAATTTTGAGTTCAGAATCATCGAATGGTGCAGCTTCGGCAGTTCCCTGAATTTCCACAAATTTTCCACTTTCCGTCATTACTACATTCATATCCACATCAGCTTGCGAATCTTTTTCATAATCCAAATCAAGAACAGGTTCTCCATCTACGATTCCCACGCTGATAGCTGCGATCATTTCTCTCAGTGGATTTTCTTCGATCAAACCATCTTTCAGTAGTTTGGAAAAAGCATCACAAAGTGCCACACACGCTCCTGTGATAGCTGCTGTTCTGGTTCCACCGTCAGCTTGCAAAACATCACAATCTATGTTTACAGTAATTCCAGAAAATTTGGTCATGTCAACAACTGCGCGCAATGCTCTGCCAATCAATCTTTGAATTTCGGTTGAACGACTATTAGTTTTCCCGCGTTCACGACGAAAACGGTGATTTGGAGCTCCAGGCAGCATACTGTATTCTGCTGTCAGCCAACCTTGTGGCGGATCGGCTTCCCGCAGGAAAAATGGAATATTCTCTTCTATCATCACAGTACAGATCACTTTTGTGTTTCCTGTTTCTATCAGCACAGATCCTGCCGGGTGCATCAGATAATTCCTGGTAATTTTTGTTTTGCGTTTTGTCATTTGGTCCCCTTTAAATGAAGATGTATATGTGAAGAATTGTTACCATTCTTTAGGTTTAAAGATATCAGTATCTGGAATCGGATCTGGTAATTGACTGTTCCTTAAAAGATTATTCCCTATTCTTTTCTGGAATGTTGAATATTTTGGTAATGATTTTGAAATTCTTGCTTTTCTCGGTGTAACCAGACCTACACATAATCTTAATTCATCGTGTACAATTTTCATTGCTTCTAAAAGATCACCATCATTTGAAGGCACAACTGCACAATCATATAGACCCTTCCATCCATCATTAACAAGATGAACAGCTAAACTTACATCTGTACATTTCTCTTCAGTTTTTAGAACATTAATTTTTTGTTTTGGATTTGAAGCTTTTGGCATATTAACTACATGTGTTTGGAAATGTCCTTTAATGATTTCAATTTCTGGTATATGTACTTTCAGCGCATTCAAATAATTATGCTGTCTTTTAGGCTTATCTTTATCAAATTTTCCTGAAACATGAGCAGTAAAATATTTGATTTTAATGATGTCATTTTGAGATAACAACTTTTCGAATAAAGATTTAAAATCAAGCCATTTGTATTTTGACCTTTTTAAAGTTAGATAGTAAAAATTAAATCCATCAATATATACTATTGTTTTCATATTAAAAAGCTAAGGTTGCCTTTCGGCAACCTTGCGGCCAAGAGCATTGCTCCTGGGGTTATAAAATCTGAAGACAAACTAATTTTTTCAAATTCGTTGTCAAATTTTTTATAAAATCGCTCCATATTACACCTTCATCCCATACTCATCCAAAATCTCTTTTGCCATCTGCTCCGCTTCATTCCAACTGTGAAGTTTCTGCTGGGCATTTGCCGTGAGTTGTTCTTCTCAGTTCAAACTCCAGCTTCGCAACCTACAGAAGTGAAGGGATATTTCACCCTATTAATCTGTTCATTGAACCATTGAGCCACTTTTCCGGCTAATTCGCATTCGTTTGTTTTTATTTCACTCATGGTTTTAGATTACTTTACGGCCATTTGAGTCAATAAAAAACTTCCAAAGAAAATTTTTATAGAATTTAAACCGTCAAGTTTTGAAGCTTGTTAGAAGCAAAAATCTAATTGACACTTCAAAGAAAAAGAAAAATATTCAAATTCAAAATAAATGGGGAAGGAGAAGAGATGAAAGATTTGAACGGCAAAAACATTGTGATGGGTTTGCAGCACACTTTTGTTATGTTTGGCGCAACAGTTTTAGTTCCATTGCTGACAGGCTTAGATGTTGGAGTTACTTTATTTGCAGCCGGTGTGGGAACTTTACTTTTTCATATTATAACCAAGTTTCAGGTTCCGGTATTTCTAGGATCGTCATTTGCTTTTATTCCGGGAATTATTGCTGTAGCCACATCAGAAGGTGGGTCTTTGCCGGAAGCTCTGGGTGGAATTTTCGTAGCAGGATTTTTGTATGTTATCGTAGCAATAATTTTCCGATTTGTGAATGTGGAAATCCTACATAGAATTTTACCACCTCATGTAACTGGACCCATGATAGTTCTGATAGGTTTGATCCTGGCTCCTGTAGCAATTGAGAACTCTAATGGAACTTATTCTGCAAATATCGTTGATAAGATCGGAGTGAACGGCTGCTGGCTGGTTGCTCTTGTCACTTTTGCTGCTGCAGTTTTCATCAAAATATATTTTGAGAAGATCGGGAAGAAGTTTATCTCGATGCTGCCTGTTCTGCTTTCACTTATCATTGGCTATATATTTTCCATTATTCTGGGAATTGTTGATTTTACGACAATTCAAGAAGCTGCCTGGTTTGGACTTCCCAGTTTTTCATTACCTGTATTTACTGGTCATTCAATTTCAATAATCGTGCCAATTGCGATCGTGACGATCGTGGAACATTTTGGTGATGTTCTGGCTATTGGAAATGTAGTTGAAAAAGATTTCATCGCCAAACCTGGAATTCACAGAACACTTTTGGGAGATGGCTTAGCAACATCTCTTTCTGCACTTATCGGTGGTCCAGCCAATACAACATACAGCGAAAATACAGGAGCTGTTGCATTAACGGGAGTTTATAATCCACTGATTATGCGCATTGCAGCCTGCTTTGCTATCCTGCTTTCTTTCATTCCCAAATTTACAGCAATTATCTCTACCATTCCCGCTCCCGTAATTGGTGGAATTTCCATTTTATTGTTTGGAATGATCTCGTCGATCGGCATTAAAAATATGGTGGATCACAAAGTTGATTTCACCAATCCAAAGATATTGATGATAAGTGCTGTGATGCTGGTTTTAGGACTTGGTGGAGCAGAATTTAAAATTGGAAAATTTGAATTGAGCGGACTTGGATTAGCTGCTATAATTGGAATTATTTTAAATCTGATCTTAAATTTTAGAAAGGTGAAAAAATAAAATAGTATCGCTCAATATTGAAAATATTCAGGAAAAAGTTCAGGTAGAGTTGTCGACATTATTGCACTGAAATGCAAAATAGTCTTGACTAATTTGCATAGCAATACATTTTGGTCGCATGAAAAGAATTCAAAAAGAATTTATGAAAAATGACCTGAAAAAGAAAATGGTCTTTCTGGTCGGACCGCGTCAAGTTGGTAAAACCTGGTTGGCAAAAGAGATTTCCAAAGATTATGAACATCCTCTGTATATGAATTATGACAGCATAAAAGATCGGGAAATTATCAGGGAAGAAAGCTGGCGTCCCAACGTAGATCTTCTTATCTTCGATGAAATTCACAAAATGCCCGGCTGGAAAAATTATCTGAAAGGCATCTATGATAATAAGCCAGAGGATTTGCATATACTTGTAACCGGTAGTGCACGGCTGGATTCATTTCGCCAAAGCGGTGATTCGCTGACGGGAAGGTTTTTTATTCATCATTTGCTTCCATTCAGTTATCAAGAATCTCTGACCGATCAAAAATTTTCTTTGGATTTTCTCATCGGCCGTGGAGGATTTCCCGAGCCATTACTGGCAGAAGATATGGAAGAAGTAGAACGCTGGAGAACATTATATATCGATAGTCTCATTAGAGAAGATATTCTGGACTTCGAAAATATTCAGAAACTTAAAACTATGAAGACCTTGATAACGCTGTTGCAGAATAGGGTGGGAGCGCCTTTATCATATCTTTCATTAGCTCAAGATCTCGATAAATCTCCTCATACCATAAAAAAATATATCCAGATTCTTGAATCATTATACATCATTTTCCTGATAACTCCGTATTCCAGAAATATCGCACGATCGTTGAAAAAAGAACCCAAATTGTATTTTTTTGATACTGGAATGGTAATTGGAGACGAAGGTGTAATATTTGAGAATTATCTGGCAGTTTCCTTGCTGAAACATTGTCAGCATCTCTTGGATACAAGAGGAATTAATGCCAGACTTCAGTATATTAGAACCAAAGAGAAAAAGGAAGTTGATTTCTGTCTTGTGGAAGATGATGTCCCAATTTTATTATTGGAAGCAAAAACATCTGATGAATCGATCAGCAATTCACTCTGGTATTTTCATGATAAATATAAAATTCCAGCAGCTCAAGTGGTTAGATATTTGAAAAAAGAAAGATTGAAGAATAAGATAGCAATCCGCAAAGCGGAATCATATTTATCAGAACTTTCGATATGAAATAAGACCTTTTTGCACCGAAATACAAAAAATTCAAGACTAATTTGCATTTTAGTACAAAATAGTCAGAATATAATAGTGTTCAATACATCGCTACGATCTTATTACCTGGAGTTTTCTTGATCACGTTTTTCAATTCCAGGTTTAAAAGGATCGAGGATAATTCTCCGATATTCAAACCACTGGCAACCAAGAGATTATCAAAATGCATTTCCGGTTTGTTATTCAGTAGGATTTGATAGATTTTGTCTTCCTGCCTGGTTAGTTCAGGAAAAAGTCGGGTTTGTTCATCAAGTATCAGATCGTATTCTTCCAGAATATCTTGCGCACAAGAAACGATTTTTGCACCGAGTTTTATCAGATAGTTCGGACCTTCTGCCTGCGGACGATTAATATCTCCGGGCAAAGCAAAAACATCACGATTTTGATCCATGGCAAATTTTGCCGTGAGAAGTGCACCACTTTTTCGTGAACCTTCGATGATGAAACTTCCTAAACTGAGACCACTGATAATGCGATTCCTGGTGGGAAAATTCCATTTTTCTGCTCTGCTGCCGGGAACGTATTCCGACATGATCGCTCCGGTTTTTATTATCTCATCTGCGATTTCCCGATTTTCTGGTGGATAGATCTGATCGACTCCGGTTCCCATCACGGCATAAGTTTTGCCATTCTGGTTTAATGCACTCATATGAGCTATTGCATCGATGCCATAAGCCAGACCACTGATTATCGTGAAACCAGCTTGTGACAGTTTCATTCCAATTTCCTGAACCATTTGTTTACCGTAAGGTGATGCTTTTCTGGTTCCAACAATAGCAATCGTTCGGCGCAGATCTTCTTTGTTCAGATTACCACGATAAAACAAAAAAGGCGGAGGGTCGTAAATATTTCGCAGCATTTGAGGATAATTATCATCCAAAATAGAAACGAATTTTATCTCAAATTTTTCTATCAGTTTCTTCGCTCTTTCCCAGCCTTTTGGTTCGGCAGGATTTTTTAGAAATTCTTTTGTTTTTTCCGAAATGTTTTCAATTTCAAATACACCTGAATTCCCAAGAAATTCAGCTGGTTCCCCAAAAGTTTCCGCTAATTTAATTGTCTTGGCATTACCGATTTCCGGTGCTGCCAGCAGCTGCAGCCAGGCTTTGATTCTTTTCAATTCACTCATATATTTCTTGATTTACAATTTGGGGTGGAATTTTACCTTCAGAAATAGCAATGGCATTTTTAGCTGCGATCAAACCCATGTTGGTTCTGGTTTCCCAGGTTGCACTTCCCAGATGGGGCAGAAGTACAGCATTTTCACATTCCAGAAGTTCAGGTTCTACTTCCGGTTCATTTTCATAAACATCTAATCCTGCTCCTCCTATCCAGCCTTCTTTTAATGCTTTTGCCAAAACTTTTTCATCAACTATCGGACCACGTGCAGAATTTATCAGATAAGCTGAATTTTTCATCAATTTCAGCTCTCTTTCTCCAATCAGATGTTTTGTTTCGGGAAGCAATGGAACGTGTATGGTAACGTAATCTGCTTCTTTCAGCAATTCATCCAGAGATATTTTTTCAACTGGGAAATCTACTTTCATTTCGTTAATATCAGTATAAATTATTTTCATGTCAAAACCGACTGCTCGTTTTGCTACTGCTGTTCCAATCCTACCAGCGCCGATAATTCCCAGAGTTTTGCCGTGAATATCACTTCCCAGAAGCAGCATTGGTCCCCAACCTTTGAAATTGCCATCACGTAGAAACTTTTCAGATTTGTACAAATTGCGTGAAACAGACATGATAAGTGACCAGGTCAGATCAGCAGTAGTTTCGGTAAGAACACCGGGGGTATTTGTAACTGGTATTTTCAGTTTGGTTGCGGTTTTAACATCGATGTTATTGAAGCCAACCGCATAATTTACAATTGCTTTCAATTTCGGATTACATTTGATTATCTCTGCATCGATGGTATCTGTGAGCAGACAGAGCAGGATGTCGCACCATTTTGTACCTTCCAGAATCTCATCTTTAGTTAGAACGCGATCATGGGGATTTACTTTTACTTCGAAAGTCGTCTCCAGCAGTTCCATCGCTGGTTTGGGAAGAAGTCGGGTTACAAAGATTTTTGGTTTCACTTAGACCTCCAAAACATTGTACAAAGGAACTAAGTCCCCCTTTGCAAGGGGGAAATTAAAAGGGGGTTTACTAAAACCAGCCATAATGCAAATTAAATAAAATCATAATATTTATCATGAATTTTATAAAACCCCTCTGCCTTCGGCATCTCCCCTTATAAAGGGAAGCTTTTATTATTCCTTATCAACTTTTCTTATCATCTCAAAAAGTGTTCTTTTCAGTTTATTTAGATTTTCACCACTGGTCGATGAAATTGAATAAACATGTTCATGCAGATTTGTTTCGAATTCCCGTGTGAGTAGTTTCAGCATTTCATTTTTATCCTCTTCGGGGAGAGTGTCCATTTTGCTTAATACTATCAGGTGTGGTTTTTTATCCAGGAAGGGGTCGTACATGTGCAGTTCTTTCTTTAGAACTTGATAATCTTGGAATGGATCGTTGGAATTTATATCTATCAGGAAAAGCAGAGTTCTGGTTCTTTGAATATGACGCAGGAATTGATCTCCCAATCCTTTTCCATCATGAGCACCTTCGATGATTCCGGGAATATCTGCCATCACGAAAGATTCATAATCGCTAACCTGAACAACGCCCAGAGATGGTTCTAAAGTCGTGAATTTGTAATTGGCAATTTTGGGATGCGCATCACTTAATTTGCTGAGTAGAGTTGATTTTCCGGCATTTGGAAAACCGACCAATCCGACATCAGCCATCAATTTCAATTCCAATTCAATTTCTTTCAGCTCAGCATTTCCACCTGGCTTGGCAGTTCTGGGCGCACGATTTGTAGCACTTTTAAAACGAGCATTTCCCCTTCCCCCATTGCCACCTTCTGCCAACACAATTTCTTGTCCGTGTTCAATGACTTCACCAATTCTGTCGTGTTTTCCGTCGGTAATATCGAAGAGAATTGTTCCCAGCGGAAGGTCTAAATAAATATTTTCTCCGGTAGCTCCGGTTCTGTTGCTGCCCTGTCCGTGTTGACCACTTTTTGCTTTGAAAAGTTTATTGTATCTGAAGGCTACCAGGGTGTTTATATTTTCATTTCCCACAGCGATAACATCGCCACCTTTGCCACCGTCACCACCGTCTGGTCCGCCTTTGGCTACGAATTTCTCGCGCCGGAAACTTACGCAGCCATTGCCGCCTTTTCCGGATTGCACTTTTATTCTCGAATAATCTATGAACATATATTTTCCTTTGAAATAATCTTATGGCATTTCAGAAAAACAAGTATTGTTAGTAAAGAAGAAAATTGGAAATTTATTTCATCAACAGCATTTTGCGTGTGAAATTTTTATTCCCATTTTTCATTCGAGCAAAATAAATTCCGCTGGAAACAGGTTTTCCAGAATCATCATCACCGTTCCAAACAACAGAATAACTCGGTGATGTGCCATATCCTTCGACAGGCTCAGGATGACTTTTTCCTTCTCTCGTTGCTGAACTCCCGCTTGGGAACGTAAATGTTTTTACTTTCTGGCCTTTCAGATTAAAAATTTCAATTGTCGCAAACGGGGACGTTTGCGTTACGCTGAAACTGATTGTCGTGTTGGGATTGAATGGATTGGGATAATTGGTCAATTGTAAATTGGTCGTTGGTAACTGGTTGTTTGAGATTTCTACCTGCGGTTCTCCCAGCGGATTTTCATAAGCACCCATATCCGGCATAGAACCAACTGGATCTGGACGATCATTTCCTTCCAGATCAAAATCGGGAGCAAAATATGTTATACCGTTTATTTCAATTTCATTAATTCCCGCACCAATACAGGGGCTGTTATCCTGCAGATGGAAATCGTATTCGAAGGGATTCATGAAAAGCGGATCTAAAATAATATTTCCAGTTCCGTTCCAGCCATTTTCCACACAGGAATAATGAACTTCAGTCATATCAGAAAAATACGGTTCAGTATTACTCCAGATTATTGAATTAACTATCGTATGAACTCCAGCAAATAAATCTCCATTTGGTTCTTGAGCACTATTACCATATAAAACTGAATTAATTAATCGGGTAGAACCTAATATGATTCCATATTGATAACATTCATGGTCTGCAATAATACAATTAATACAAGTCATTTCGGAATTAATTCCTTTTACAAAAGTTCCATTTTCTCCACCGTTGTGTCTCATTAATGCGTTTTGTATAAATATCTCGGAATCAGTTGCATAAATTGCACCACCAAAACTGGCATGATTGGATATCATTTCAATATCATTGAAAGTCAAATCTGAGTTCTCTATTAAAAATCCTCCACCATAAGAAAAAGCATGTCCTTCGTTTATAACTGAATTAGAAATATCACAGATAACATCATCTAACCAGAAATTCCCGCCGGAACCACCAGTCTCATTATCTGTAACGGCACAATTTTCCAAACTTAACAATCCACAGTTTCCAGCATAAATTCCTGCTCCATATAAACTAGAATTATTATTAATAATTTCTGATTGCTCAATTATTATTTCACCACAATTAACTGCATAAATTCCACCGCCGTTGTCTTCAGCACTGTTACCAGAAATTTGACAATTATCAATAAAGATTTCATCACAATCTGCGAAATGGATGGCTCCACCATAAGAAGGCATTCCTATAGCATCATTATCAGTTATAGTCAGGTTAGTTAAAATTGGATTTGAGTTTACACAGTATATTCCTCCACCCGAACCTGCATTGTTTCCAGTGATAACAAGGTTGTCCAGGGTTGGATTAGAGTAATTGCCAATTACTATTCCACCACCAAAAACGCTACCACAATTGGAAATTGTAAAACCAATAAATTTCGCAGAATTTTCTTCTCCATGGATAAATGATACTGCACTACCTACATATCCATGCGATATGATTGTTGTATAAATGAAGCTTGGATCTTCATAAATATAATACAAACTGGCAACCGTAATGTTTTTTCCAAGGAAATCTATACTTTCGTTGTATGTTCCCGGTTGCACAAGTACAGTATCAGCATCTGCTGCTGCATCTATTCCTGCCTGGATTGTCGGTTGATCAGCTGGAACATTTATAATATTGCACCAACTTGATATCGATGATATTAATAAAATAATCAAAATCAAGTTCTTCATATTGAATCCTTTATTTCAGCAATAGACATTTATTCGTTTTTTCAAAATCCTGTGATTTTAATTTATAAAAATAAATTCCCGAAGAAACAGGTTTGTTGTTATCATCGGTACCGTTCCAAACAACAGAATAACTCGGTGATGTGCCATATCCTTCGACAGGCTCAGGATGACTTTTTCCTTCTCTCGTTGCTGAACTCCCGCTTGGGAACGTAAAAGTTTTCACTTTCTGGCCTTTCAGATTAAAAATTTCAATTGTCGCAAACGGGGACGTTTGCGTTACGCTGAAACTGATCGTCGTGCTGGGATTGAATGGATTGGGATAATTGGTCAATTCACAATTTGTGGTTGGTAATTGTCCATTCGCAATTCCAGTGTTGTTTATCACAGTCTCTTCCACGAATTCGAAATTATTATCGCTGATAATTATTGTAGCTTCATTCCAATTTGTAGATGGGAAAGTAGTTTCGAAAATTACAGGTTCTGAATAATCAAAACCCAATGGTAGAAAATCATAAATTTCTCCATTCACACTTAATTCTGCCACTAATGGGAAATGACCGTTTTCATCAAAATAGTTAAACCAGACGGTTGAGTTTGCAGTATTTATCATATAATCAGCATCACTGATTTCCGGCAATACATTTGTAAAAGGTTCTATCACGTATTGATCGATGAATTGCAGAGAAAACTTGGACATATCGGTGAACAGAAAAAGATCGGGAAAAGCAAATTTGGCAGTAACCATTTCGACGATGAGCGATTTGGAAACACTTGGCCAGTCGCCAAAATATTCATCGTTGGTCAACGTTGTCAGATCGCAGGCTAAGATCAATTGATCATCTACAATTTGCGCCTCTATATTTCCGATTTGTTCAAGAGTATCGAAGCTTATTTCGGTTCCATTTATCCGGTATAATCCTGCAGGAAGTAAGACCGGAATATTGCAGTAGATCATGGCATATCCCACCGAATCGATGAGAACATTTTCGGGATTTATAATTGTGGTAACATAAAAATAATAAGTATCTGGAAACATGCCGCCGCTATTTAAGGGAAAGGAATTATTTACGTTTGAAATTCCGCTGTAAAATCTGGAATCGGAATAACCAAAATAGTTTGCGATCAGATCAAGATTATCAGCATCAGGATCAAGGCAATCTCCCACAGAATCGGGAGCAACTAAACTCATCTCGGCAGCATCAGGTGGAAAAACATCATTCTGGATAAGAGCCGGCATCATAGCAACCAGAGTATCAGTTTCCGTTTTGAAACGACAAGGCTGAGCTCCGCCATAAAGGGCAGGAATAACTGCTTCGTAGGTTAAACCATTGAATAAATTCATTTCTTTATTTTGCCATTCTGTGCCATCAAAATAATAAAGACTTGTGTCCAGTCCCGGAAAGTCGATTGTTTCGTAGCGAATATGCATCGAGTCATCAGCTGTGTAAGCGCTGTTCCGAATATTATTCCAGATCGATAGGTCAGGAATTTGGGCATTCAAACAAATAGCAGCAGATAAAATAAGTAAAATAACTATATATTTTTTCATAGTTTCTCCTCAATTTCCATATTTTTTGTTAGGTTTTAATTTATTATACAAGAGTCAAGAAACAAATTACA
>JAIPJH010000052.1 GCA_021734245.1 Candidatus Cloacimonadota bacterium
ATGTAAAACTTTTTACAGAAAAACCACACATCGCCCGATTTATGTCGATAGAATTAAGGCAAAGTACTGAATTTTACCAGAAATTTCCAGAGTATCAACCGATCAAACGTTATCTGAAGTTTTTGCAGGAAATAATTAAAAATGCCAAGCAAGAAGGTGGATTGCGCGAGGTTGATACAGTAGGACTTTCCTACCTTATGTTTGGAACAATGGATTTTGTACTTACAGAATGGTCAACTCGTGGTCAATCTTTTGATCTACAGAATATAAAAGATAAAATCGTGGATATTGTTCGTTATGGAATGTATCCGATCAGAGAACATTAATAATTGATTTAAATAAAGCCACAGAGAACTTCTTTGTGGCTTTTTTTATATAAAAAGCAGATGCTCGATAAGGATTTTGATACCAATCCCGATTAAAACAAGACCTCCGATAAGCTCGATCTTATTTTCAAATAAAGAACCGAATTTACCACCAATATAAACACCAAGCAAAGATAGTATAAAAGTAACAATTCCGATAATTATAACCGGTTCAATAATTGCTACATTTAAAACGGAAAAGCTTAAACCAACTGCCAGTGCATCGATGCTGGTAGCAATAGCCAGAATAAATACTGTTTTTATATTATTCGGATTGCATTTACTTTCTGCTTCTGTTATCATGAATGATTCATAGATCATCTTACCACCAATGAATACCAGTAATCCAAAAGCAACCCAATGATCGAATGCTTGAATGTATTTGTGAAAAGTGGAACCTGCCAACCAGCCTAAAACCGGCATTAATGCCTGAAATCCACCAAAAAATATGGCAACTCGAAAAGCCGGTTTTGCCCGAAAGCATTTCAGCGTAACTCCACTTGCTATGGAAACTGCAAAAGCATCCATTGCCAGTCCAACTGCAATTACGAATATTGTTATAAAATCCATTTTTCATCCAATCAAAAAAAGCCACCTTTTGGCCAGGTGGCTTTTCTATTAAGTAATATTTTATCTGTTTTGCATTATCTTCGTTGCTATTCTTTTGAAATCATCTATGGTTCTTGTTTCCAAATACATTCCTTCATAAGTATTAGCAAATACAAGATCATTTCCGCTATTATGTAAATTGAAATTTACCGGCATTATACCAATATCCATGTAGGTATAAGTATTTGAGTAATCTTGATAATAAGATTTATTTATCTCGTAACTTCTTTCTGAACCAGCAATTTCCCATTCTTCAAAATATTCATTATCCATTGTTTCAAGATAAAACTCTATGAATTGAAGATCTGGACTTGTCGGCAGTTCCCAATCAAATGCATAATTTTGATTAAAATTGAAATCTGGCCAAGTTATGTCGGGCAAAAAGGGAGCTTCAACACTGCCGGTAATAGTATTATTATTGATCACAAGTTCGTAATTAAAAGTATCACCAAACCCACCAGTACCATCATAGTAAAGCCATGTTTCCCAATCGGTTCCGAAATATTCCCAGTCAAGATCAAATATAGTACCATTAATTTCCAAACTTGATGAAGTTGGTTCTGTTGTTGTCCAAATTAAAATAGAAGCTTCTCTAGCTAAATCTTGCCAGGGTGTTATTATCATAACAGTTTCCAAATTATTCAGATTTGTTGGAAAATCTGTACCCACAGGATTTTTATCGTCCTCATCACAACCTGTTACTAGAATTAATGCTAACATAAAAACTAACAATAATTTAAAAATTCTCATATGTCCTCCTCAATTTGTTGTAAAATAAAAAATAGAAGATTTCGCGTCAATTGATTCACTAATTTTTTAATTTTTTTAACAATTCGAGATTGATACATAAAAAAATAGAATAGGTCATTGAGTTGAATTTGATATCTGCAAAATTGAAAAACTAAACAGGGCGATTCGTGAATCGCCCCTACATTTATTTTACCACCGGCTAACTGCCAAAGGCCAACTGCTTTTCTATACTCAGTGTTCTCTGTCTCTCAGTGACACTGTGTTGAAGATTATTTCGCCACGATACTAACCAGTTTTTTGGGAACCACAATAACTTTATGTACTTTTTTCCCCTCAATATACTTTTGAACGTTTTCTACTTCCAAGGCCATTTTTTTAATTTCCTCCTGCGGCATATCTACAGGAACATCGATCTTCCCGCGCAGTTTTCCCATCACCTGAATAACGTAAGTAACTTCGTCTTTCACCAGGTATTCTGGATTATATTCAGGAATGCCGGCTTCATGTACCAAAGTTTCATTTCCCATCATTTTCCACAGCTCTTCACTGATATGCGGAGCAAAGAAATACAACAAACGCGGAATTACAGCACAGGCTTCAGCAAAAATTACTTTTTCAGCATCGTTCAGCTTTTCCGTTTCATTGATTCCGTAAACTTTATTCAGATGTTCCATAATGGCTGCGATCGCAGTGTTAAAATGCATGCGTTCTTCAATGTCTTCCCGCACTTTTTTTATCAGGTGATGCGTGCTGAATCGCAGGTCTTTGAGTGGGGAAGAGATTGATCCTTCGACTCCGCCTGGGATGACATTATTTTTAATCAAATCGATTTTATCTTCAAAGATACGCCAGACGCGATTCAAGAAGCGGAAAGCACCTTTCACGCCTTCGTCGCTCCATTCCACATCTTTATCTGGTGGAGAAGCAAACAGCATGAAAACGCGCACAGTGTCTGCTCCATAACGATCCACGATGTATTGCGGATCGACCACATTTCCTTTCGATTTACTCATTTTGGCACCGTCTTTGGTAACCATTCCCTGCGTGAGCAATCTGGCAAAAGGTTCATCACAACTTACCATTCCGATATCACGCATGAATTTATGGAAGAAACGAGCATACATCAGGTGCATCACAGCATGCTCGATTCCACCGATATATTGATCGACCGGCAGCCAGTAATCTGCATTTTCTTTGGCAAATGGCATTTCTTCATTATCAGCATCCGCATATCTGGCAAAATACCAGGAACTATCCACGAAAGTATCCATCGTATCGGTTTCGCGTTTTGCCTTTCCACTACATTTCGGGCAGGTTGTATTTACCCATTCAGGAACGCTTAAAAGTGGATTCTGAGTAGTTTTTCCTAATTCAACATTATCCGGCAGCAATACCGGCAAGTCTTTATCAGGAACCAGCACTTCACCGCATTTATCACAATAAATTATTGGAATAGGATTTCCCCAATATCGTTGACGACTTACACCCCAATCTTGCAGGCGATAAGTAATCGTTTCTTCACCCATACCATTTTCCTGCATCCAGTTGGAAATCGCTTTTTTGGATTCAACGCTGTCCATGCCATCGAATTGTTTGGAATTAACCAATGTTCCAGGCTCGATGTAAGCTTCGGTCATTTCTTCCAGAATCAGACTTTTATCTGGATTTTGAATAACGATTTTCATTGGAATGTCATATTTCCGGGCAAATTCAAAATCACGTTGATCATGAGTTGGAACTGCCATCACAGCTCCAGTTCCATAATCCATCAAAACGTAATTGGTTACCCAAATCTGCACTTTCTCACCATTTACGGGATTGATAGCAAATCTTCCACTGAAAATACCTTCTTTGGTTGTGTCTTCAGCAGAGCGAGTGATCTTATCTTCGTTTATCACCTTTTCGCAAAACCTGGTAAATTCCGAATCTGCCGGTTCATCTTTGAGCCAGCGTGTAACCAGAGGATGTTCGGGAGGTAAAGCCATAAAGCTACAGCCAAATATCGTATCGGGTCTGGTTGTGAAAACCGTGATAATATCATCAGCATTTTCCAGCTTGAAATGAATATTCGTTCCAAAACTTTTACCGATCCAATTGGTCTGCATTGTTTTCACACGCTGTGGCCAATCGATCACTCCGCTGAAATTCAGCAGTTCATCGGCGTATTTGGTAATTTTAAAAAACCACTGTTCCAATTCTTTTTGACGAACAGTGCTGTCACAACGCCAGCATTTGCCTTCTTCCACCTGTTCGTTTGCCAGAACTGTCTGACAATCATCGCACCAATTCACGAAACTGCTTTTTTTGTAAGCCAGTCCGTTTTCATACATTTTCTTAAAAAACCACTGTCCCCATTTGTAATAATCAGGACGACAGGTGGAAACTTCACGATCCCAATCCAAACCAAAACCGATCATATCAAATTGTTTACGCATTATTTCGATATTTTCTTCGGTGGTAATTTTGGGATGAGAATTATGCTGAATGGCAAAATTTTCTGCCGGCATTCCAAATGCATCATAACCCATAGGCTGCATCACATTGAATCCCTGCATCAATTTATAACGCGCAATTGCATCACCTATGGAATAATTGGATACATGTCCCATGTGCAAAGCTCCCGAAGGATATGGAAACATGCTCAATACATAATATTTTTTCTTGTCAGAATTGTTGCTGGCATTAAAGATCTTATTTTTCTGCCAGATATTCTGCCATTTTTTTTCTATTTTTGCAAATGGATATTCCATTATTTATTTCTCCTGTTTTTAAATTTTTTTTTTTGATATTTTTGTAGTATTTAATTCGAAATATATTATCCCCGCAAGGGGAGTAAAAGAAGGAGATGAGAATTTAAGATTGAGTTATTGCAAATCGAATTTTTTAATGTTTTTGGCATTTTTTTTCTCCTTTTCCAAATTTGGTTGTCAGTTTTGGAAGTGAACTATTTAGGTCAAATATTTTTTGCAGAGAGCAGAGGGCAAGGGGCAGAGGGCAGGGAGACTTTGAGACTGTGTGATTTTGAGACTTTGTGAAGCAATGAGCCTGAACTGCTGATCAGCTGAAGAGCTGAGACAAAAAGCGTATATGATCAAAAAAACAAAGGATATAACACATAACCTATAATGAAAAATAAAAAAACTTGCAGAAAAATCTGGAAATGAAGTTTTTTTGCCTGCGGATAAATTGAGCGAGGAGGTTATGATGATCAAGTATTTTAACGATCGTATAAAATTATTTTCAATCTGGGATATTAAATTGGCGCAAATGGCAGCAATGTGCGTAATGATAATACTGATAAAACTGATCCCGCAGATTATTAGTTTGGAATATATCTGGTATATTCTTTTGGCTGCAATTTTTGGAATTCGACCTTTGTATTTGGTGTTTTTTAAGAAAGAGTAAATTATTTCAACAGCATACACTTCTTTTGTGTTAAAGCTTTTTCATCGGTTTTAAGTTGGTATAAATAAACTCCACTCGAAACAGGTTTTCCGTTATCATCATCTCCGTTCCAGACGACAGAATAATTATTTATCGTGCCACATGCTTCGACAAGCTCAGCATGACAGAATGTTTTTACTTTCTGTCCTTTTATGTTGTAAATTTCAATGCTTGCAGAATCGTAGCTCGGCAATACGTTGAAACTTATTGTAGTTGAAGGATTAAAAGGGTTGGGGTAGTTGGAAAGCTTGAAATTATTAAGTAGTATTTCATTTTCACAGGAAGAGGAGGTGTATTCATAACTGAAAACTCCATTATGAGAACCTTGGCATAAAGTTACGTACTTTTGGTTATTGAAATCATTTAATGCAATATAATTAATTTCTGATAAATCAGTAAAAACTGAGATTGGTTCAAGTATTTCGGGTGAATTCCCTAGATTTTCAAAAACACAACATTCGTCACCAGATGCTACAAATATCAATTCATCAGTAAGAAATGGCTCTCCAAAAGCTTGCAATTCTAAATTTAATTCAGGATTGGTAGGATTGTTTAGATTAAATATCTTTGTTGAAATAGATGGAGAATAATCATAAGAAAATTCGTTATATATTACCAATTTATCATTCTTCACTTTCATTTCAGCATTAGGATTGGAGACAAAATTGTTTATTGAATTAAATAATACTGGTTGGTTACTATCCAGATTTTGATAAACATAAATTTTTTGATTAAAAGTACTAATATTTTCCAAAAAATAACCATAACCGTCATGGATTATCCAATCTTCGATAGTAAATGGAAGATCAAGAGTAAAAAGTAAACTACTTGTACCGGGTTCAGAAACGTTATACTTCAACAGATTATTGTTAAGGTCTAAAACATAAAAAGATTCCTCATCTGTTTCATCAAAACAGCATTCATTATAAAAATCGCAGCTGATCTGGTTAGTTTGGATAGGGGAGTTTATATCAGAAATATCATAAACATAATAACTATAGTCATCATTTTTCAGCATAGCTAATTTATTATTTGAAAGCTCAAAAATGCTCCAATAATCAGTAAATAACTCACCCAAATCAACAAAGTTTAGTGGATTAGAAACGTCATAGCCTTTTATATAATGTGTAATTGAACCTGCGAGTAAATAATTATCTATCTGTTTATATCTATTAGAATAATAATAATTAGCATAGTTACCTTCAAATCTTAACTCATCATCAATAAATGTGATATGTTGAATACCATTAAAAGCTGTCATTAAATATAAATTTTCATTACTATTTATCAAAGTAGTTAAGATTGAATTTGCATCTGTACCGGATAAATAATCAAGTCGAACAGGATTCGAAATATCTGAAACATCGATAACTTCAATATAACCAAATTCAGCTAAGAAAACATAATTATCACATATCAGTGGACTAAAGTCATTAAATATGTCCACATCAGGATCGTATTGAGAAATATATTCCCAATTATTAAGATCACTTATATCCCAAAGAGTAATTTCCGCACTATTTGATGCTATGTATACTGTATCATTATAAGCTTTAATTCTTTGCGCATTATATTGATGATAGGATGAAATATTTCCATTCCCTACAATTTCTGGTAGAGTTGGATCTGATAGATCGAAAATTGTGAACTGATTATAACCATCAAATCGGGCAGTAATTGTATCTCCTATTTTATCTGAATAATTTAGAAGATTTTGAAAATGAGATACAAATACCAAGTCTGGTAAACTATAAAAATAATTATGATAACTATTATTTGCATAGTCATAACAACATACATTAAGATAATTTCCATATATTTTTATTGGCCACGTATCATATTCAAAATCAATTTCTTGGACTATTGTTGGATTAACACTATCCGAAACATCAATTTGATAAACATTACCTGATTGAAATTGGTATGACATAGGAGATGCTGAAACATAAACATAATCATCTTTTTTGGTAAATGAGTTACCAAGAGGAATAGGAGTTTGTGAGAGCAAAGTAAGATCACCATTATTTCCTATTTGATAAATTTCCAATCCATAATCAGAAATAGCATAAAGAATACCAGAATCCACTATAGCATTATCCATTTGACCATAGGTTTGTGCAATATTAAAATCGTTCATTTTTGTTAACTCGGTTTCCTGTGAAGAAAGTAAACTATAAATGATCAGAATTATAGAAAAGTATATTTTTTTCATTATTTATATTTCTTATTTTAACAGTAACATTTTACAGCTTGCTTCTTCATTTCCAGTTTTAAATCTGGCAAAGTAAATTCCGCTGGAAACGGGATTCTTGTCCTCATCGGTTCCATTCCAGACGACAGAATAATTATTTATCGTGCCACATGCTTCGACAAGCTCAGCATGACAGAATGTTTTTACTCTCTGTCCTTTTATGTTGTAAATTTCAATGCTTGCAGAATCGTAGCTTGGCAATAAGTTGAAGCTGATTGTGGTTGAAGGATTGAAAGGGTTGGGGAAATTGATTAGATTAAAAGAAGGATTTACAAGATTCTCGTTAATTGAAGTTAGCTGATTGATCATACATACAAATAGATCTGAGTTACCATTGCTTGTTGCTGACAATGGGCCAAATGTAGCTGTTTCTTTAAAACTACCAGTAAGTACAATCTCATTGTCAGCATTTAAATCTATTCCATAAGAAATATCTTCACCTAAACCACCAGCTTTTTCAGCTAAGATCCATTCTCCATAGTTATTTAACATCGAGACAAAAATATCTTCATTTCCATTACTTACGAGCTGTAAATTTCCAAACTCTGCTGCCTCTGAAAAAATACCTGTAATCCAAACATTTCCTGCTGAGTCACAAGAAAGAGAATTCCCATAATCTTCTCCAGCTCCACCAGCACTTGCAGACCATTCACATATAAAAGCTTCGTTAAGCTTGACTACAAATGTATCATAATCTCCATTAGTTGATAAAGTTAATTGAGGATCTCCAAAATATAAAGATTCATTGAATTTACCTGTTAAAATTATCGAACCGTCAAAAGAACAAAAAATTGAACTAGAATAAGCCATTGATTGGGTACTACTTTCGATTTCGTTATATAGTTGAATTTCTCCTTCTTGATCAAGTTTAATTACAAAAATATCATCCCAACCATCACCGTTTAAGGTTATTGGCCCAAAACTTGTCGGACCATTGAATCCCCCAGTTATGAAAATATTATTATTAGATATATCTACAGCACTGCCACTATCATTAAATTGTCCCGAACCATGTTGTGCCCAAATCCATTCACCACTGGAATTCAATTTTGAAACAAAAAAATCATCTGCACCTGAGCTAATGAAATTTGTATCTCCGAATGATATTGTCTCCCAGAAACTACCTGTAATATAAACATCGTTTTCGGAATCTACCGCAATTGATTCACCAATATCGTTTCCTTCACCTCCAGCACTAACTGCCCAAATCCAGTTTCCATTATTATCGAGTTTGGTGATAAAAATATCTTTGCTATCCTGGCTTTCCAGATGATCCGAGCCGAAATCAATTGATTCATAGAAATATCCTATTATATAAATATTATGATCATCATCTATGGTTATATCATAAGGTTTATCATCATATGTTCCTCCAGCAGAAACTGCCCAAATCCAGTTCCCAAGTAAATCCATTTTGCCGACAAAAATATCTTGCTGTCCATTACTTGTAAGTTCGATCGAACCAAAAGGTGTAGTCTGATAGAAAGCACCATAAACATAGATAGCATCATCTGTAACTTCAATACTTTTGCCATAATCCAAGTATATGGAACCAGTTGTTTCTAACCAACTCCAATCGATTGTTTGTCCATTTAGACTGCTCAAAAATATCATAATAAAAATAATAATGATAATATTAGTTTTCATCACTTTCTCCTTTTTCTAATAAAAGCATTTTCTTCGTTTCTTTAAATTTACCGAATTATAGTTTAAGCAAAAATTTTCATTATATAAATAAAACAATTCTCTTCATAATTCCTCCAAAGTGATTTCGGATTATAGAACAAAACTGAATTAATGAATGTGGAAGTTATTGTCAAATAAAAACTTAAAAATAACTAATTTATGAAAGTTTATATTGTTTTCATCTTTTCTTTTGACAACTTCAGTGAAATTTTAACATCCGAATTATGAATTTATTAAAAATGGAATTTTAGTCGGATGCATTACGATGTAATGGTGATCGGAGGTGGAGCAGCTGGTATGATGGCTGCAGGTTTTGCAGCTAAAAGCGGCAAAAGAACGATCCTGATAGAAAAAAATCCGGTTTTGGGAAAGAAACTGCTTATAACCGGAAAAGGCCGTTGCAATATTACAAATTACTGCGATGTTCACGAACTCGTCGAAAACATTCCGATCAACGGAAAATTCCTCATCAATACTTTTTATCAATTCAATTCTTACGATACAATTTCTTTTTTTTCCGATCTGGGTCTGGAAGTGAAAATAGAAAGAGGAAATCGTGTGTTTCCTGCCAGTGATAAAGCAAAAGATGTTGTTCAGGTTCTCATCAAATATATTCACAAAAATAAAGTTGAAGTTCTGCATACAGCAGTAGAATCAGTCATGAAATTCGGTAGTTTATTTGCTGCTAAATTGATAAATGGGGAAGTGGTTCGAGCTGAAAAACTGATCATTGCTACCGGCGGTAAATCTTATCCCGGAACTGGTTCCACAGGAGATGGCTACAAATTTGCACGAGAATTCGGTCACAAACTAACTCGTTTCAAACCATCATTAGTTCCAATCGAAGCAAAGCAATTTGTAAAACCTTGCGAATGGTCACAGACCTTCACAATGGTTGGAGAAAAACATTCGACAATTGGGGAGGATTCTCAAAAGAAACCATTCGCAAGGTCGATTCGCATTCCCGCCTTAAAGGATTTAGGTTTAAAGAACGTAAAAATTAGAATAATCGATAGAAACAGCAAAATAGTTTATGAAGATTTTGGTGAGATGGAATTTACAAATTATGGAGTTACAGGACCGATAATTTTATCTGCATCATCACATCTTAGAAAAATTGAAGATCATATTTTAAGCATAGATTTGAAACCAGCATTAAGCGAAGAAAAGCTTGATTTAAGACTGCAGAGAGAATTCCAGAATAATTCCAATAAACAATTCAAAACTATTTTAAAGAATCTGTTGCCAATCAAAATGATTCCTGTTTTCAATATTTTGCTGAACATTCCCGAAAATAAAAAAGGTGCAGAAATTACCAAACCGGAAAGAAGTAATTTATTGTATCTTCTCAAGAATTTCCAGATTGAATTAGAGAAATTCCGCCCCATTCAGGAAGCGATCATTACCAGTGGTGGTGTAAATGTAAAAGAGATCGATCCCAAAACGATGGAATCAAAACTGGTTCCTGGTTTGTTTTTTGCCGGAGAAATCTTGGATTGCGATGCCTATACTGGTGGATTTAATCTGCAAATTGCCTGGAGTACAGGATTTGTGGCAGGGAATTCCACTTAACATGATTTATAAGAATTGACGGATTTTCATTTGTTAAGATTATGATATTTGTGTTTTTTGAAAATGGTAATAAACAGACAAATTCACAGAAATACTGTGGATGAATTTAATTAATAGAATTCATCGACGCTTGCATCGGGGTTTTCCAAATTTTCTCCCCTGTTTGAGGGGAGATCCGGCAGTTGCCGGAGAGGGGTAAATAATGAAAATTCGATTTTCAGCTTGCTGAAATAAATTTAGCGAAATGCACCTTGGCTCTGCCACGGTGATAGTCAAATTTAAGAATTTTCTTTATTTCTAAATGCATCCTGAGTTCTTGATTTCGGGGTTTTCATAGGATAAAAATAAGGAATGTAAAATCACATGAAAAAAAATTTATTTCTCATAATTATCGCAGCATTAACGCAATTCCTGATTTCGGTGGAAATTGCTTTAGAAAACACTTACGAACTTTCTTCAATAGATGAAATCCCCAATAACCGTTCGGCAGGAAAAGCGATCTATTCCCAAAAATATTTTACTAAAGGAAAACTATTTGAGAATTCTGCGGATAATGGGTCGATCTTGGAACTGCAGGATTGCGTGTTGCTGGAAATACCCGGTAAACCACTGCTGCCTCAGCGAAATATTCATGTAACCTTAGAAGGCAATTATCTTATCACCGACATCATTCTGACTTCTGGACTGGTGGAAGAATATCACACAAATGATTTGATCGGTCAAGCCGATAATTTCTTGAAAACAAACGGGGATAAAAATCAATCTATTAAATCTGAAAAAGATGATGCGATTTATTTAAATGATGATTTTTATCCCAAACGCTGGCTTGATTTTACAGCCGGCTTTGATGGAAATGAAACACATATTTTCATTCACATTTTTCCGGTTCAATGGAATCCGATCAATAAAAAAACTTATCTGCTCAGGAATTTTGACCTTTCCATTTGCGGCGAAGTAAAACAAAATCCAATATATTTATCTTCACAGCGATTGTTCACGGAAGCAGAACACATTTTACTTTGTCCCTCCGATTGGATTTGTGTGGCAGATTCGATGGCGCAATTTCATGACATGACATCAGAAGCTCTCGATATTCAGGAGATCTACAGCGAATATCCACCGGCAGATGAACCAACCGAAGAAGGCTGGGCAACTTTCACAAATGAAGATATTCATGATTATCAATATGAAAATGCTCTTCGCATCATATCTTATCTTCGAGATGATGCTGCGCATCCAAACCTGGATCACATCACTATTCTGGGAAGTGCGGAAATCATTCCTCCCTCATATTATTTTTCTAACAGACCCGAGCCGAATTATGAATCGTGGATGCCGTCAGATCATTATTATGCCTCTCCCGATTATGATTGGGTAGATAACTACAATCTTGCCAGATTGCCCGTTCATGATCTGCAATCTCTTTCCAATTATTTTGAAAAGATGCAGAATTTCATTTTGTATTCAGATGATGCATGGACAAATAAAGTTGCCGTTTCCGGCGGGCAAACCTGGGGAACGTCACTTTTTTTGGGGGAATTAAGTAATAATCAAATTATCTGTGACAATGTTTTCGATGGTTTTAAAATTTTGAAATATCAGAAAATACGTGGCAACTTTTCTGCCGAATACATCAAGAACCTGTGGATGAACGAAGAATTTCTGTTCCATTTCAATTTTTCTCATGGCGGCGGCTATGATATTGCCTTCGGTGACGGCACATATCTCACCAAAGATGATGTTGCCTTGTTTCCGCCCAAAACAAAAAATCCTATCATAGTAGATAAAGGTTGTTGGAATGGAGTGTTCGATACATTTTTATACGAGCATCATTTATTTGAAGGAATTACATTATGCGAAACAGTTCTTTCTTCTCCAGGCGGTGGAATTGCTTACATTGCTGCAACTCGGCAAAGTTACGGTCAACCCGTAACATATCATGAAAATGGAAATCTGATGACAATATCTTATAATGCAGATTATGCTTTGCTCTACTATTTTCTGGATGAATACAGAAAGATGAATGAGCCTACATTTGGCAAATTATTCAGAGCAGCCAAGATGCGTTATCTGGATCGATTTACTTTCTACGATAATTTTACAAGTACTGTTCCATTTATCCGTTTTATGGTTCATGCAAATTCTGCTTTACCTTTGCCGATTCCGCCGCCAGTGAACAGCACTACAGAGATTCCCCAGATTTATCTGGAAAATAGTGTGAATCACATCTATTATGATGTTCAAATTGCTGGATTAAGAGAAAATCAAGATCCGATTTATCAGATTTCCAATCAGGATTTATTCGATATTCTATCCTATTCTACCCAAAATGATTATTTAATATCTTATAATGAGAACATTCAAAACAGCTTTTCGATCAGTGGCGATATATTCGGAAACACAATCTTGAACAGACTGGAAAATATTGAAGAAAAAGAAGCCTGGCATTACAGTTATATTATAAAGACAGCAAAAAATATCGACGGACAACTTGATGATTGGAACCAGGAAGAGATCATTTGTACCGATCCTGGAGGAGATATCTGCCCGGACCTGGATTTGACCGAGCTTTATGCGGATTACGATGCAGAGACAAACCTGCTATCTTTTGCTTTGCCTGTAGAATTTATCTTCCCGGAAGATTATGATGAAGAATATTTTTTTTGCTTTGCCATCGATGATGAAGAGTGGGGAGTGAACAATAATTATCTGGAGCCAATGATGTTTCCGATCGATGTTCTGGTGGGATTTGACAATGCCAGGATCAATAAATTATTTGTTCTGCGATTGTATTACAATTATTCTGAAAAACCTGTACAATATTTGAAATATTATGATCTAATTCAAAGTAATGGTGGTTTTTTCTGGGAGCAGAATGATGCATTACCACCGCAGATCGAAGGGTTGTACAATGTTTCGGAAAATATTCTGGAATTCACGATATCTGCCGATTCCCTGAATCTGGATAATTGCAAAATGGCTGTATTTTCTTCCAAACGCGTTTCCAGCGAACCACTCGGAATAATCATGGATACAATTCCAACATCTCTGAATTCACCTTCTGAACCTCTATTTGGATTTGAGAATGCCTATTCCATAAGAGATTATATCGATCTTGGAAAAATGCTCCAATACGAATCTGGTGCAAATCCGATCCAGCCAAAAATTTACGCCAATTTCCCTAATCCTTTTAATAATTCGACAAAATTGAAATTTGAAATGGTACAAACAGATTTTGTGGAAATGACCATTTATAACATTAGAGGACAGAAAGTTCGACAATTATGCAATCAAGAGTTTGAGGTTGGATTTCATTTTTTCGATTGGAATGGCAAAAATGATTATGGCAACAAATTGTCTTCCGGAATATATTTCGTTGATTATAAAATCGGAGATAGTTATCAAAAAACTATCAAAAGCATTCTGCTGAAATAAATATATTGCAAATAAAATCAAATTTTCTATTTTTTGCGCAGAGGTGATTATGAAAGAAGAAAAGTTGCCGTTTTTTTATATTCGAACGCTTGTAATATTGACCCTATTGCTGATCATTACGATTGTAGTTATGAACACAAAAGAGATACTTTCCGACTTTTATTTTTTACCGATCATGGAAGGCTTGATCTTGTTAGTCGTAATCGTAAGTGCAATATACATTTACTTCAAAATGAAATTGGAAGTTTATGATGATAAAATAGTCTTCTATAATAACAAAACCAGAAGAGAATTTTTGCTGAAAGATATTAATAATATAGAGGTCAAATCTTACAATAATATTATTATAATTATCGATCAAAAGAAGGAGACTTTACCACATAGTATCATCGATTCATCCAGTTTATTCAAGCTTTTTTATGATACATTAATCGAAAAAAGACCTGATCTTCTTGATGAAAAGTTACGATCAGAACTTGATCTGGTATATAAGAATTCACTCTGTTTCGATGATTTTACTTACATTGTCGAAAAAACCGGTTTTTTTGCAACTTTGATGGCCATCTTATCGTTTTTCGTGGGAATGTTCATTATTGTAGATTATTATTCCATTAAAGAATTTGGACAAATTGCTTATCTTATCTACTCTTTAGCCTGGCCGTTTCTTGCCGGTTTCCTGCTATTTATGGGATTTGTGCATTATTTGAAGAAATCAAAAGTAGAAGAATTATCTTCTGATGTGATACAAAAATATTTCAGTAATTATCCGTATTCACTGGTATTCAGTACGTTTGCAGAGATTTTTATATTACTTTCTGTCCTTAAATATTTTACTTAGCATTTTTTTTAACCGCAGATGAACATTGATTGTTTGTTGGACTTCACGTCTCGTGGAGTCTAAGTGTTAATTCTTTTCGTCTCGAAAATTTCTCGTTCAAGAGTGAACGAGATACAAACCTTGCTGATATCCTCAGGAAGACGGTGTTTTTTTTTCGTCATTCTGACGTCTCATGCACGTTGCTCTTACGGCTTCGAGAAACTACGCCGGCACAGGTGGGAAGAATCTCTTTTGCCGCTTATCAAAACGAAGGAATCCACCACATTGAAATGTGGTGATATGCCTAATGATTGTAGGATTATCACCCGATTTCAATCGGGTAAAATATTTTCCGTCAGCTTCTCTCAGCTCTTCTATTATTAGCTGTCGGAAAAGTATAATAAAAATCTCTTATCGAATGTTAATTAAGAATTTTTCAGAACTTTCCGAAACCAACAAGAAGAGTTTGCAAGCAGTTCCACATCCAAGTTCTAACACGGAAATATTATTTTTAAGATGGGAACTATCAATAAACCAACCCCAATCCCTTTCAAAATCATACTTTTCATCGGTCCAATTTTCTTTTTTCTGATATATTAAATCATGCGATAAGTAATCTATTAACATTTTTTTTTCCATAATCAAAAAAAAATGCAAATCTCAATTAGAAAAAAAAATCCCCTTTAAAGCGTTAATCTGCGGTAAAATAGAATTATTTAACTAATCTAATAAACAAAAACTACACCGCTGGTGGGAAAAATCCATTCATTCTTTTCGGAAGAAATAGAAATGGAATCCTTTTTAAAACTTGTTTTTGCGAATTTTGTTTGCCCCGAAAAGATCGGAACTGCTTCCACGTTTTCGAATAAATCACCATAATTGAAGTTAATCTCGACTCCCTGAGTCATTTCGATCAGATAGATCGCAAGCTGATGTGATTTTCTGGGATAATAGGTTTTAGTAGAAATGGAAAATTCAACTTCTTTACCTTTGGATTTTTCAAGTTCGGGATGGTAACAGCGAATTTCCAAACAGCCATCCACCATTTTCATTTCGTTGTACAATTCCACACCTTCAACTTTCACAGAAGTTACATCAAAAAGAGTTGCTTCCAAATTGCTATCTAAAAGCCAGCGATATTCTACATCGGATTGCAGGAAGTATTTTTCCAGCAGTTTCTCATTATTTGCACAAGCTACAATAAAATAGTCATTTTGCAGTTTTTTGGAAAATGTAAGTTCCGTTTGAACCAGATAATAATCTTTCAATTCTTTTCGATTATGTTCTGCAAAAGAAATTGTATGAACAAAGTTCTTGCGATAATGTATATCTCGATCGTGCTCTACAAAGAAATGTTTGAGCAGATCGGAATAAATAAGATTGGAGATTTCTTTACTTTGCAATCGCTGTTCAATGGCGGTTTCAATAATTTTATTCAATTTATCATCCGAATAATCGAATGAAACAAAATCGCGGCGCAAAAGCGGGGAAGAGGCGATCATTTTTCCGTTTTCATAATAATAACGTTTGGCGCGCCTTCCAACCTGACAAAGCAGTTCATAACTGGATCCACCATAAATTTGAGTCAAATTTTCCGCATAAATCTCTGCATGATCATTTCCCATCAAGATAACTTCGTCACCAATTTTACAATTTACAGAGTTTATATCTATCGAGATCATATCCATCGATACTTTGCCAATTACATTGCAAAGTATATCATTAACAACCACTTTTCCTTTATTGGAAAGCAGGAAATCATAACCATCGGCATAACCAACCGGAATGATTGCATATTTTAGTTGTTTTTCTACTTTGTATGTTTTGTTGTAGCCGATAAAATCTCCAGTAACTGCACGCTTTATCTGTCCAATACGAGATTTGAAGGTCATTACCGGTTTTAGAGCAACTTTTGTTTTCTGCGAATCATCAGCATAAATGCCAAAGGAAAGCAATCCTATTCGCACCAGATTCGCATAATCACATTTAATGGAAACAACCCCACTGCTATTGGCAATGTGAATAAATTTCGGCGGCATTTTCAGTTTGGAAAGTATTTGCTCAAAACGATCAGATTGCTTTTTGGTGAATTCAATATCATCTTCTGCTGAGGAAAAATGAGAGAAAATTCCTTGAATTTGAATATCTGGTAAAGATTCAATTTTCTCGATCAGTTCAAGAGCTTCTAAATAAGGAACTCCGCTTCTTCCCATTCCTGTATCGACATTAACGTGAACTTGAATTTTAGTTTTAGTTGTTTCATTCAATTTAGTTGCGAAATCAAGATCGGAAATGGTGGGAATGAGATCATAATCCAGGATGATCTTAAGTTCCGACGTTAAAGATGGTGATAAAATCAGGATTGGAATATCAATGCCCTGATATCGCAGCAGCATTCCTTCCTGAGCATTTGCCACTCCCAGAAATGTTGCTCCGCATTCAATCGCTTTTCTGGCAATTTCATATGCTCCATGCCCGTAAGCATCTGCTTTCACGATCTGCATGAATTCTGTATTGAAAGGCAAAAGTGCTTTCAACTGATTTAAGTTGTGTTCAAAATTCGTCAGATCAATTTCGGTCCAGCTTCTATCTTGTTTCATATTTTCCAAAGTTTAAAAGAATTTTGCAGCCAGATCGGCCAGAGCAGAACGTTCACCTTTTACCAAAGTAATATGTCCTGTAATTTTTTCCTGTTTAAATTTTTCCACGGATAAGCTCAAACCGTTACTTTCCGAATCCAGATAGGGAATATCGATCTGATACGGATCACCTGTGATCACTATTTTTGTACCTTCTCCAGCTCGAGTTATAATCGTTTTCATCTCGTGTGGAGTTAGGTTTTGTGCTTCATCGATGATGATGTATTGTTCCGGTAAACTGCGGCCGCGAATGTATGTGAGAGGTTCCAGTTCGATGAAACCGAAATCCAGATAATCTTTCAGTCCAGGCTGTTTTTTACCAAATATTTTGCCATTCCCATTATCTTCACGATCATTTTTGGTGGAAAGCAGAATTTCCATATTATCGTAAATCGGCTGCATCCAGGGATTGAATTTATCTTCTTTCGTTCCAGGCAGATAACCGATGTCTTTACCCAAAGGTGAAACCGGTCTTGAAACTACCAATCTGGTATAAAGATTTTCTTCCACAACCTGATTTAAACCGGCAGCAAGAGCGATCAAAGTTTTTCCTGTTCCCGCTTTTCCTACAAGACTCACCAGTTTTACTTCAGGATCCATCAGTAGATCAAATGCCATTACCTGTTCCACGTTTCTGGCTTTTATGCCGAAGATTTCCTGACCTGTATAATATTTGAGAGGATAGATCGTGTTGTTATCTACCGAATAACGGGCGACCACACCTTCAGTATCTTCTTCATTTCGGCATAAAATTACAAATTGATTCGGGTAGATCTCACCGAAATCATTTGTCAGAAATTTCTTATCTTCGAATTCTTTGATCGTGTCTTCATCAACAATTAATTTAAGATAGCCACTGTAAAGCTCGGAAAAATTAATTTTATCTGTTTCAAAATTGGCAGAATCCAATCCTACAGCATCTGCTTTGATGCGCACATTCGCATCTTTGGAGACCAGGACAACCTTACTCTTGGGATTCTTTTCTTTTAAATATAAAGCTGTTCCAATGATTAAATTATCGTTCGTATCGGTAATTAAAATATCATTGGCTGTAGCTGATACTTTCCTGCTGAGAACCACCTGAATTATGCCGCCTTTTTCGGTCGGAACGCCATCTTTAAGGCTGCCTTTTTCGCGCAATCCATCCAGGTAACGACCGATCTGCCGGGCATTTCTGCCTTTTTCATCCACGCCTTTTTTGAAATTATCAACTTCTTCGATAACCGTAATTGGTATAGCTACATGATTTTCATCAAAAGAAAACAGAGCTTGCGGATTGTGGATCAATACATTTGTGTCCAGAACGAAAATTTTCTTACTCATTCAATCTCCTTTCACTTCTCTTTTCCACGCACTGATTATTTAATATTTCAAAGATAATTGTCAAACAGAATGTGGAAGAATTTAAAAATATCTTGCTCTTTAAAATGCTCTCTTTTTCATTGCACCGAAATATAAATGTTTATTGTTTAAATAGATATGAATGATTTTGAAATGGAGTGAATTGATAAATGGGTTTGAGAAGAAAAGGTCGTGAAATTGCATTACAAACGTTTTATGCTTTATCATTTTCTGGTGAGAATGATGTAGATCTATCGATTTTTGAAGCAAAATTAGAAGAGATATCATCTTCGAAAGAGCATGAACTTGATAATAAAATTTTAGAATTCTCGAAAGAAATATTGGCAAACACTATAGCAAACATCACAGCTATCGATGAAAAAATAGCAGAACATTCTACTAACTGGAAAATGAGCAAGATAGCAATGGTAGATTTGAGCATCTTGCGAATAGCAACTTATGAGCTTCTCTTCACGTCAACACCACCTGCTATTATAATGAATGAAGCGATTGAAATTGCTAAGCGTTATTCTTCCGAAAGTTCAAGTAAATTCGTTAATGGAATTTTGAATTCTATTACAGCAGAATTGGCGTAAAATGAAAAATCTCGTTCCTTATACGCTCCCATTTAAAGGGGAGCTGTTCTGCACTTCTTTCAAATAATTAAAAGCAGAACTGAGGGGTGAAAGGAATTGTTTTATGAAAAAGATTAAATGCAGTATTGGAGTAATCGCTTACAATGAAGCTGCAAATATCGGCAAACTTTTGGATGCTCTGTTAAATCAGGAATTAGAATCAGTACAAATAGAAAGAATTGTTGTTGTTAGCAGCGGCTGTACAGATGGAACTGATGACATTGTAACAAAATACGAAAAGAAAAATAAAAAAATTAAATTGATTACCGAAGCTGAAAGAGGTGGAAAATCTTCTGCGATCAATAAATTCATCAAAGCTGCAGAATCAGAAGTTCTTGTGATCGAAAGTGGCGATACAATTCCAGCAGAAAATACAGTGGAAAGAATGGTAGCTCCCTTTGCCGATGAGAAAGTGGGAATGACTGGTGGAAAACCGGTACCCGAAAATGATCCAAAAACTTTTATCGGATATGCTGTAAATCTGCTTTGGAAGCTGCACCATCACATGGCACTTCGTTCTCCCAAATTGGGTGAAATGGTTGCCTTCCGACGAATATTTGAAGAAATTCCACCGGAAAGTGCTGTGGATGAAGCCAGCATCGAAGCAATTATGAAAGAAAAAAATCTGGAATTGAAATACATTCCCGATGCCATTGTTCACAATAAAGGACCGGAAAATATTTCCGATTTCATCAAGCAGCGTCGACGCATCGAGGCTGGGCATTTGTGGCTGAGACAAAATCAGGATTACGAAGTTTCTTCTCAAAATCATTTATTGCTTTTAGAACTTGCCATTCAGGAAATTAAAAGAAATCCTGATAAATTGCATTTTCTGTTTGGAACAGCAATTTTAGAAGTTTACAGCCGTTTGCTGGGAATGTATGACTTCAAAGTAAAAAAGAAAAATCCCTTCAAATGGGATATTGCAGATTCTACTAAAAATCTTGATCACAGATAAAATAAAAAAAATCGGAGTTTATTTAGATGTTAGAACTACTTCCCAAAATATTGATATATAATCTTTACCGTAAATTTGGCATTCCTAAAATAATGCCGATAAATTACACTGTGAGTGCGCTTTACAGTTGCAATTCACGCTGCAAAACCTGTAATATCTGGAAAAAAGAAGCCAGGAACTTAACGCTTTCCGAATATAAACAGATTTTCAAAAAGATCGGTAGAAGTCCATATTGGATTACGATAAGTGGTGGAGAACCTTTCCTAAGAAAAGATATCGATGAACTTTGTGCGATCATTTATAAATATTCCAAACCGGCAATTATCAATATTCCTTCCAATGGACTTCTTACAGATGTGATCGTAAATAAAGTAAACAAAATCGCAGAGACCTGTAAAAAAACTCAGATCATCATAAATCTTTCTATCGATGGTATTGGCAAGCAGCACGATGAAATTAGACAAATTCCAGGAAATTACGAAAAAGTGATCAATACTTTTGAAAAACTGAAAGCACTCAAACAAGGAAATGTCCAGGTTGGAATTCATACTGTTATTTCAAAATTTAATGTGAAGGAATTTAGGAATATTGCCCAGAAGTTAATGCATTTAAAACCGGATTCTTATATTACCGAGATTGCGGAAGAACGCATCGAACTGGATACAATGAACAGTGATATCACGCCAAATATTCTTTCCTATCGATCAGCGATCGATTACTTGATTCACATCATAAAAAATGGTGAATTCAAGGGAATGGCAAAGATAACACAAGCTTTCAGAATCGAATATTATAATTTAGTGAAAAGAATTTTACGAGATAAAACTCAGGTAATTCCTTGTTACTCAGGTATAGCTTCTGTTCAAATATCTCCAGACGGAGAAGTGTGGAGCTGCTGTATCAAGGCGAAATCATTAGGAAATCTCAGAGATCATGATTATAAATTTAAACGTATCTGGTTTTCTCCTCTGGCAGATAAAGAACGAAAATCCATCAAGAATAAAGAGTGTTACTGCCCATTGGCAAATTCTTCCTACACAAATATGCTGATGGATATCCCGACTTTATTCCGAGTCTTCTTCCGAAGTTTTATCAAATGGTGGTAATAAGAGCGGACTTAACAAGATTTTATTATTGATCTGAAATTATTCTGCAAGCGAATGTGTCGCTTAAAATCAAAAAAAAATGATTCACTCCGAAAAAAACGTCATATTGAGGAACTCTTCTTGGCAAACGACGAAATATTGATTTGTATATCCTTCGTCAATCTTCTGTGAAAGAATCTCTCAGGATGACGGCTAATATTTACTTCAACAACATTATCTTAAGCACTTCTTCTTCTGTTCCATTCACCTTCCCCGATGAATCGGGACACAAGCGAAGTTTTGCCAGATATTCTCCTGTGGAGACACGTTTATTGTTGCTGTCTCTGCCGTTCCAGGAAATGCTGTAGTTTCCGGAAGATAACCGAGCACTAACCAGGGTTTTTACTT